>JAUWCR010000191.1 GCA_030609215.1 Actinomycetes bacterium
ATGCCTAAAGGTGCTGTAGTGTGGGGTCATACAGAAGATGAGAGCATTAATCGCCGTCTTACAGCAGCTGATGCTCTCAGAAACATTGGGGAGTTATCAATACCTTTCCTCCTAAAGACTCTTGCAAATGAGGATATAGAATTAAGAGAACAGGCAGCTTATACTCTTTGTGATATAGGAAAACCAGGAATTAATGCTCTCCACGAGGCTTCCAAAAATGATAAAGCAGGTCTTGTAAGAAAGACAGTAGCAGATGTTTTAAACAGAACTCAACATAAATAAAGTTACTGGTTGGATTAATAATACCAATATTGAAAGTAAACTAATCTACATAGTAGAATGTAAAAAACATGAAAAGCAAAAATGGACAAATAGCTATCCCCAAAAAGATCAGGGAAAAAATTGGAATAAAAACAGCCTATAACTTAAGGACACCGGACGCGATACTTTTAGCTACAGCATCTTTAAATAAAAAGGGCTGCTTTATTACTAATAATATATCCTAGTTGCGGCTTTCTTTTCCCTTTTGCTGTTTATGTTTTCCCTCCGTATTACTTTGCTTACCTGGAGAGCTTTCTTCATTTTCCTCCATACTGCCTTGCTCATTATTTTGGCCGGTATTTTCCTCCCGAAAGCATTCGCTATCATTCTTTGTTTCTCCTTCTTCTACTCCATCCTTCTCTTTATGCTTTTCCCTGTATCTATTCTGGTATTTTTGCCTGACTTTTTCCATCATCTTCACAGCATCTTCTTCACTACTGCTGTTGAAATAGCCATATCTTTTACACTTCCTAAACTCACTATCAGCTTCTTCTAATAATTTCTCTATTATTTCAATATCCAAACTTTCTCCTATTTCCAGCAATATACCTGCCTCTAATACTCTGTTATTTAAAAATTTATAATGTAGGGAGCCTTTCATAGATTCAGGATATAATAATAGCCTTACGTCCTCCGTAGACCTCTTAACCGGATAGAGAATCTCACCTGGTACACTATCCTGGGAAGCATAGGCAGTTCCAGCAAAGGAAAAACCAACAAAAACAAATACTGCTAAAAAAATCAGCGCCGGCTTTAAAATAGCCGCACCTACCCTGATTCTATCAGTTTTTGGTACTTTTATTTCTTTAGTTTCCGTAGAAGAATAAATCTTATTTAAGCTATTAGTTATATATTTACTGTCTGGTTTTACTTCCTTTAGCTTCCCCAATTCTTTTACCGCAGCAAAATATTCTTCAAGTTCCTTTCTGCAGTCACTATATTTTTCAAGACAGTATTTTATACTGTATCCCTTATCTATCAAACTTATACACTTGTTAAATATTTTTTCTAGCTTCTTACTCATGTTCTTCTTTAATTTCTGTTTTTAACTTGGTAATGGCCCTAAACACTATTCCTCTTACAGTAGCCTTCCTCTTTTTTAAAACTCGCGCTATGGTATCATAGTCCATCTCTTCTACAAATTTTAACAATATTACATCCCTTTGAAGTTTTGAAAGCCTGTCTATAGCTGTTACCAATTTGTGATTTTCAAAACCTAATTCCCCTCTAATAAAGGAGCTATTTGTAGAAAAACTGCCCTTTGTTAAATCATCAAACTTCTCAGAAGCTGCATTATACTCATCAACTTTACCCATCTTTCTAAAATGATCAATCAGGAGGTTATTTGCTATCCTGTAAGTCCATATATTAAAGGTCTTACTGTTTAAATTGGTTTTTCTCAATCCCTTGTATACTCTAATAAACAGCTCACTGGTTAAATCTTCTGCTGTCTGCTTGTCCATTAGTTTAAAATAATAGAACCTGTAAATCTTAGGCATATAGTGATGATAAATTTTTTCAAACCATACTTTGTCACCACTATTTTTATACCTTTTCAAGTATGAATTTATGTTTTCCATTTACGCTATTTAACTATTCAACATTCAATATCAAACATAATTACATACTATTTTAATAATTTTCACAACTTTATTTCCTGGATACCACAAAAACACTTCTGATATATCTGACGATAATATTCCAATTAAGCATTAGGTGAAAAACAACAAGAATAATTAATAATATCGAACTCCAATCATGAAACAGTTTCAAAGAACTCCTGCTGGCAAAATCAAATAAAGAGCCGGAAATTCCTGCCCGGGTGCCCGGTCCTGAAGGACCCAGCAGCAATAATAATCCTGTTACTGCGCTCATTATCATGGACAGCATTAAAAATATATCTACTATTACTTTTAATTTTATTTTCAATCTCACTATTTATTCCTCCTGCTTCCCCTGCCATGCCCATTTCCAGAATACTCTCCCTCTTTATCATTTTGATAATTATAATTATGACTATATTTATGCTCATTTGATTGACGGTCCTGCTCACAGTCATTATTTTTCTGGTGTTTATAGCTATGATTATGGTAATAATGATATTCATTCTTTAAGCATTCACAATCATTCTGGCAGTTTTCTTTATCACAGTCTTTGTATCTAAACCCATACCCATATTCCGTTCCATCAGCTAAAAATCTTTCTTCGCGAGTATTTTGTTTCACTTCTTCTTTCTGGTAGGCATATATAGATCCTACAGATCCAAGGGAAACAACCGCAATAACTACAACTGCAATCATAACTTTTTTCAGTACTTTCATTTTATTCCTTCCACAAATTTATAATCTACTATATATAAACGAAAAAAATCAATAATATGTTAGTCTAGCTAAAAAATTTTTTTTGCAATCAAAACTCTTTCTCAGCTAGATATAAATGAACTCTTCGCGTTACTATTAACATCTCCGTCCGTGTAGCGAAGACATATCCATTTACTACTACAATAACTTCATCACTACTTTTATAAGTTAGGTCTTTTATCAGTAAATCTTAGGCAAGGCTTGATTTGAAATTATATTTCGAAAAATTTAACACGGAATTCGGTCTCCTTGCAAGAAGGGGCAATATCCCTTTATACTGCTCTTGCAAAGCTAGAGCCCAGGATTGTTAAAAGATCTTCTGT
>JAUWCR010000189.1 GCA_030609215.1 Actinomycetes bacterium
GCCACAGAGAATACAATAATTATTTTCCTTTTTATATCTTGTTTCCTTTAAACCATACTTTTTTACCAGCTTTTTTATTACTGCATTATAAGGAAATAATGCCATATAAAGTTCTACAAGATTTTTCCTTATTTCTTCAACTTTTGGGCTCTCAGTATTAACTACTAGCCCTTCTTCTACAGGGTAAGCACATGAGGCAACAATCTTTGACCTGTTATTTCTTTCAATTTCTACAATACAAAGCCTGCAAGCACCATGCGGTTTAATTTTTTCATGAAAGCATAAAGTTGGTATATAAATACCTGCAGTATTAGCAGCATTAAGGATAGTGCTTCCTTCTTCTATCTGAATAGATTTTCCATCAATTATAATATTGATCTTCTTTCTAGTAGAATTTTCTGAACTGCCTGCTGTTTTTAAATTTGTCTTACTTTTTTTATTATTCATCATTTATGCCCCTATCTCTTAATTTATTAGTAATTTTAATATTTATAACATTGCACTTATTAACTGGCTCTTTCAGCACTGACCTCTAATCCCTTATCT
Organism: Actinomycetes bacterium; assembly: GCA_030609215.1. Lineage (GTDB taxonomy): Bacteria > Actinomycetota > Humimicrobiia > Humimicrobiales > Humimicrobiaceae > JADHVM01. The sequence continues at coordinate 547 of JAUWCR010000189.1, forward strand.
ATTTTCTCCTCTTCTATTACTTTTTTACCAATTTTTCCTGTCTCTTTTTCTATTGCATTAAATTTTTCAGGACAGGCTTCAAGACAGGAGCCGCATTTTATGCAAACACTTTGATCTATTTTGTGTGGTTTCTTGCTCTCACCTTTTATAGCACTTACAGGACAGGATTTCACGCATCTCATGCAGCCGCTGCATTTTTTTTCATTGATGACATAACTTATAAGAGGCTTACAAACCATAGCAGGGCATGCCTGGTAATAAATATGAGCATTATACTCTTTTCGGAAATATTTAAGTGTAGTAAGAACAATATTAGGAGCAGTAGTTCCCAGAGCACACATAGAAGCTCCCTGCATCATTAAAGATAAATCTTCTAATAACCTCAAGTCCTCTACTCTGCCTTTTCCTTCCATTATTCTCTCGTAGATATAAATCATCTGCCTTAAGCCCTCTCTACAGGGAACACACTTGCCGCAGGATTCATCAGCTAAAAATTTTATGAAATAATGAGCAATATTTACCATGCAATCTGATTCGTCCATTACAACCATGCCGCCTGAACCCATCATTGATCCAGCTTTATCCAACTCATCAAAATCAACTGGAAGATCCAGCAGCTCTTCAGGAATGACTCCTCCAGAAGGCCCGCCTGTCTGAACTGCTTTAAACTTCTTACCGTCCTTTATTCCCCCGCCAATTTTATAAATAATATCCCTTAAGGTAATTCCCATTGGAACTTCTACAAGGCCGGTATTTTTAACTTTTCCAACCAGTGAAAATATTTTTGTTCCGGTACTTTTTTTAGTGCCTATTTTCGTAAACCAATCAGCACCATTCTTAATTATATAGGGAACATTCGCATATGTTTCAACATTATTTAAATTAGTAGGCTTACCCCACAAACCGCTTACAGCCGTCCGGATATACTTTATTCTTGGTTCGCCGACAGTTCCTTCAATTGCTGCTGTTAGTGCACTTGATTCTCCAGACACAAAAGCACCCACACCCTTATGAACTTCTACATAAAAATCAAAGCCTGAACCTAAAATATCCTCGCCCAATAAGCCATATTCCCTTGCCTGTTCTATAGCTGTATTTATATTTTCTACTGCTTGTGGATATTCCTGCCTAACATATACAAATCCTTCATTTGCACCAATAGCATATGCTGCAATTATCAGTCCTTCCAATATACTATGAGGATTTCCTTCCAGTATGCTTCTATCCATATAAGCACCTGGGTCACCTTCATCTGCATTAACAATTACATACTTGGTTTTCCCAGGAGCATCTCTTGTTGTTTCCCATTTAATTCCAGCTGGGAAACCGCCTCCACCCCTACCTCGAAGATTTGCTTTTTTTACTTCATCCAGTACATCTTTAGGAGTCATATCAACAAGAGCTTTGGCCAGAGCCTGGTATCCACCAATCATTATGTAATCATTAATACTGCTTGGATCTATCTTCGAATTACTATCTAAAATAATTCTTTCCTGATATTTATAAAACGGAATATCAGATTCTTTTACTACAGATTTTCCTTCTTCATCCTTGTAAAGCAGCCTTTCAATAACTTCACCTTTTATAGTTTTCTCTACAATTTCACTAATATCCTCTTCCTTCACTTCCAGGTAGCAAATCCCCTGCGGGTGAACTACTATTATCGGCCCTCTTTCGCAATATCCATGACATCCCGTTTTTTTAAGTATTATTTTCTTAGAATCCTTACCAGTCCTTTTCTTGATTTCTTTCTGAAGGATAGTATAAAGATTATCTGATGAATGAGCTTTGCAACCTGTTCCTGAACAAATAGATATTACAATACTATCTTCTAATTCTTTTTTAAATACATCAGCTTTCTCCTTTAAATCCTTTAAATATTTTATTTTACTTTTAGTTTTGACAGTCATTTTAAGCCCCACTTCTTAAATTATTATTAAACCTATTATCAATTAAACTTCCCAAAAATTTTTTTAATCTCTCTAGTTGAAGGATTACTGTAATACTTGTTATCAACCATCACTACCGGACCCAGTGCACAACACCCAAGACAATTTACAGTATCCAGAGTAAATTTATAATCTCTTGTTGTGTCACCAGGTTTTACGCCTAAAATATTAACAATTCTCTGGATTAAATTCATAGATCCTCTTATATGACAAGCAGTACCCATACAAACTAAAATAGAATGTTTTCCCCTTGGTTCAAGATTAAAATATTTATAGAATGAAGCTATACCATAAATATTTGTTAGTGGGATATTTAATTTGCTGCCTACGTATAGCAGGGCGTGTTTTGGAAGCCAATTATATTCCTTTTGAACATCAAGAAGGATCTGTATCAAATTATTTTTCCTGCTATCATGGCACTGGATAATTTTATCAATTTTTCCTATATCTTCTATTACATCTTCCAAAATTATCTCCTTTTCTCTTTTAATTTTATTTATATCATTAAGCCACTCATTCAGCTGGCCCTGCATTTTATCTATTTTTTCAGTATCATC
>JAUWCR010000036.1 GCA_030609215.1 Actinomycetes bacterium
AGAAAAAAGCATGGAAAAAATAGATAAAGCTGTTAAAGTTGTTGATTCTAATGTTAAAAAGACTAAAAAAAAGATAAAAAAAGTAGCGGATAAAGGTAAAAAGGCAGCTAAAAATACAAAAAGTACTTTGTCTTAAAAAAATATATGATTAATGATAAACTGGCAAGAAAAATTCTAAACACTTTACTTAGAAGTGGAGGCGATTTTTCTGAAATATATATACAGAAAAAGATAAATAATAGTATAAGGCTTGAAGATAGTAAAATAGATGATTCTAGCAGTGGTTTTGATTTAGGCTGCGGATTAAGGTTGATTTTTGGCGAAAGTACTTTCTATGCTTACATTGATTCTCTCCAAAAAGATAAATTAATTAATGCTGCTAAAGTATTAAGCTCTGCTGCAAGTAGTAAAAGTAATATAAAAATATTAAATTTAACTTCAAGCAGCAGTTCATATGATGTTAATATAAAAAAATATCCCCATAATGTTTTTCAAGAGAATAAAAGAGATATATTGCTTGTAGTTGATAAAACTGCAAGGGATTACAGTAAAAATATAATACAGGTAACTTCAAATCTTTCAGATTCAGAAGATGAAATATTCATTGCAAATTCTGAAGGAATAAGTTCATCTGAGAAGGTCGTAAAAGTTTTCTTAACGATAAATGTAGTAGTTAAAAAAGGTAGGGAAGTTAGAACAGGATATAAATCAATTGCAAAAACATGCGGGTATGAAGCATTTGAGATAAAAAAACCTTCTGAAATTACCAAGGAGGCATGTAAAATTGCTATAAGAATGCTGGATGCTGAAAGTGCTCCTGTAGGGTCCATACCGGTTGTTATTGGGCCAGCATTTGGAGGTGTTATTTTCCATGAAGCTTGCGGGCACGGTCTGGAAGCTGATGCTATTATAAAGGATGCTTCTGTTTTTAAAGGGAAGTTAGAAAAAAAGATAGCAAATAGTATAGTGACTGCTATTGACGACTCTACAATGCCGTATCACTGGGGTTCCTACAAGTATGACGGTGAAGGGCATCAATCCAAAAAGAATGTATTGATTAAAAATGGTATGCTGAAAAATTATATTTTTGATTTAAAAACTTCAAAAAAGTTAAAGAAATTACAAACAGGTAATGGCAGAAGGCAATCATTCAGACATATACCCATGCCGAGAATGAGTAATACTTATATTGAAAACTGCGAAGAAAATCCAAAATCTATCATAAAATCAGTAAATAAGGGAATTTATGCAAAAGAATTTGCCGGCGGTCAGGTTGACCCTGCGACTGGTGATTTTGTTTTTGGTATTAGTGAAGGGTATTTGATTGAAAAGGGGAGTATAACTTTTCCTATAAAGGGAGCAACATTAATTGGAAATGGACCAGAAGTATTAATGAGAATAGAGGCAATAGGGAATGATTTAGATTTTGCTCCTGGATTTTGTGGAAAAGGCGGACAATCTGTCTCTAATGAAGTTGGCCAGCCAACAATATTGGTTAGCAGGCTTACAGTGGGGGGAACAAAAATTTAAAATGCAGAATCATAAATCAATAAAAATAAAAAATGGAATGGTGGATGTCTGTAAGAATGCTGCAGCTTTGATAAATAAAAAGTCTATAGATGAATATGAAATATATGCAGTTAATTCAATACAGAACGAAATAGAAATTTTTAATAGTAATGTTGATAAATTATCATTTTCTGATTCAACCGGAATAGGTATAAGAGTATTTAGGAATGGAAGCATAGGGTATTCTTATACAGCAATACTGGAAAGCGACAGTATTGAAGATTGCATTGAAAAAGCAATAATTAATTCAAGGATAACGAATAGGGAAGAATATAATTCTTTGCCGAAAGAAAATGAATTCATATATAAACAAAAAGTTATTAAAAAGGAGCTACTTTACAGAGATGATATATTAAAGTTCAGTACTGCAGATAAAATAGAAGTAGCAAAAAAACTTGAGATACTGACTAAAGAAAAAGATAAAAGAATTGTAAGTATTGACAATCTTATATATGAAGACAGCCTTTCAGAAGTTGCAATACTAAATTCCTATGGGTTTTGTGATACATTCAAAACAACAACAAGTTTTATTTATGTTAATGCAATTTCAAGACAGAAAGGCAGTATATCAACCGGAGATTATTTTTCATATTGCAGATCACCCAAAGATTTTAACCTTGAAGATATTGCAGCAGAGGCAGTTAAGAAATCAGTTTCTTTGCTGGGTGGTAAAAAAGTTAAAACTCAAAGATGCGATTTAGTTTTAGATCCGCTTGTGGCTTCACAATTTTTAGGTATTATTGCTGGAACGCTAACTGCTGATTCAGTCCAGAAGGGTAAATCACTCTTTAAGGATAGGATAGATAATAAAATTTTTACAATAGATTTAAATATATTTGACGATGGAACCATGCCCGATGGACTTGCAACTGCGCCATTTGATGGTGAGGGAGTTCCGGGTGGAAAAACTACTGTATTTAAAAATGGTGTACTAAAAACATTTCTTTACAATACTTATACAGCAAGGAAAGATAATAAATATTCTACAGGTAATGCTGCTAGAGCATCATATAGATCAACGCCAGGTGTGGGTTTATCAAATTTTTATATTTCACCATCTAGGGAAAATAATTTTGAAGAGCTTATAAAATCCATTGATAAGGGATTTTTCGTATCAGACATTATAGGACTTCATTCAGGGACAAATCCAATTTCAGGAGAAATTAGTGTTGGCGCAAAAGGGTTATGGATTGAAAAGGGAAGTCTTGGTTTTCCCGTGAAGGAAGTCACTATTGCCTCCGATATTTTAAGTTTTTGCAGCAGTATAGATAAAATTGGAAATGATATAAAATTCTTACCTTCAGGAGGATATATTGGAAGTCCCTCTATAGTTATTAGAGATATTGCAGTAGGGGGAAGTTAATTAGTTGTAATTAAGAAGAGAACAACTAAAGTAAGAAGTGTTAATATTTTGATAATAAAGAAAGGTTGGTAGTGATAGATTAACCAACTGTAATAAATTTTACATAACCTACTGTCTTGCATATTATAGTTACAATTATTCCTGACAGTAATATTCCATAGAATATATGAAGCAGTGCTTTTTTAGGAGGTATTCCGAAAACAAACGCTATAAGTGCACCAGTCCAGGCTCCAGTAATAGGGAGTGGTATGCCAACAAAGGCTACGAGAGCGTAACCTGTGTATTTTTTAAATTTTTTTGTATATTTTCTGCGTGTCCTATCAAAAAGCCAATTAAAAAATCTATCAGCTAGCTTAAATCTTTTCATTAAGAATCTTGAAAGTGGCTCAAGAATCCATATTATTGCAATTGCAGGAATAATGTTTCCTGCAATTGAAATTGCATATGCTAAGAATATATTCATATTGTAAACCCCAAGAGCCAATGGAATAGATGCCCTTAATTCACCAATAGGAGTCATAGCAGTAAAAAAGACTGCAAGATACGAAGATATGCTATTTAAAAAATTAGAAAGATCCATTATTGTTATTTTTTATATATATATTTTATGTTAATATTTTAGAAAATATTAGTTAATCTGTATAAAATTTTAAACATTATATAATTTGAATACATTACAGTCAATTATTTTAGGAATAATTCAAGGGTTAACGGAATTTTTTCCTATTAGCAGCTCAGGACATTTAGTTTTAATACCATTTTTCTTTAATTGGGAAAGTCCCCCTTTGTATTATATAGTTACTGTACACTTCGGGACACTTGTTGCCATACTAAGTATATTTTACAGAGAAGTATACAGAATTATAGAAGCTTTCTTTTTAGGAATTTTTGTTAAGTCTAAAAGATCAAATAATTATTTCAAATTATCCATATTAATAATTATTGCAAGCATTCCTTCAGTTTTACTGGGAATTTTTTTAGAAAAGTATATTGATAAATTTTTTTACAACCCATTGCTTGTAGCTGCTTTTTTAATTATTACAGCTATCATACTTTTAGCAGGTGAAAAAAGAGGAAAAAATATCAAAGCGAAAAATGTAAAAAATAATACATTTATTGCATTAATTATTGGTTTAGGTCAGGCTATTGCTATATTACCAGGAATTTCAAGGTCTGGGGCTACCATATCTTTTGCAAGATTTTTTGGTATTAAAAGGACTGAATGTGTAAAATTTTCGTTTTTATTATCAATACCGGTGATTTTTGGCTCATTTATATTTGAGATTTATAAATCACATAGTATCATTTTTAACGGTAGTTTTTCAGAAATCAAATATTTAATAATTGGATTTATTTTTTCATGTATTTCAGGTTTTTTCGCAATTAAATTTATAGTATATTTGACCAGAAGTAAAAATTTAAATGTTTTTGCAATATATTGTGTTGTATTAGCAATCATAACTTTTATAGTTGTTTATTGTAGAAGTTTTTAGGAAGATGGTTTTTGTATTAAAATTTAAGTAGTTGTATAGTATATAGGCAATAATATTACAGGATAGTAATAGTTTTTAAATAGGAATATTTGGCAATGTGGAGATAGTATAGGAATAGTATAGATATAAAAAATAAAGAATTTTTAGAAAATATGTTTAAGGTAGGAGTGATAATTTCATTATGAAGGGAGTTATTTTAGCAGGTGGTCTTGGCACAAGAATGATGCCATGCACTAAGGTAACAAACAAGCATTTGCTTCCAGTATATAATAAACCAATGATTTATTATCCTCTTATGACAATGGTGAATGCTGGGTTGAAAGATATAATGATTGTTACAGGAGGAAATTATGCAGGAGATTTTTTAAGGATTTTAGGTAACGGCAAGGAATTTGGATTGAAAGATATAAGCTATACTTATCAGGAAGGTGAGGGAGGTATAGCAGATGCATTAAAATTGTCAGAAAATTTTGCAGAAAAAGAAAAAATATTTGTAATATTAGGCGATAATTTAGTAGAGGATGATGTATCAGAGCATGTGGCGGCATTTGAAGAACAAAAAAAAGGAGCAAGGATTTTTTTAAAAGAGGTTTCAGACCCTGAAAGATTTGGTGTTGCTGAAATCAAAAATAGAAAGGTAATAAATATTAAGGAAAAACCAAAAAAACCTAAGAGTAATTATGCTGTATGCGGGCTTTACATGTATGATTCTGAAGTATTTGAGATAATAAGAAATTTAAAACCATCTGCTAGAGGAGAATTGGAAATTACTGATGTTAATAATGAATATATTAGAAGAGGGACTATGAATTTTTCTATTATTAAAGGATGGTGGACGGATGCAGGGACATTTGAATCATTATACAGGGCTAGCAAGTTGGTAGCAGAGAGAGAAAATAAAATAGGGTAGAGAAAAATGGAAAAATTTTTTAATACTATTTTTTATTAAATTCTATAATCCTTGTTGAATTGCAATAGAAGCATCTATAAATATTTATATTGCTTTTCCAATTACTGTTACTATCTGAGATAATGTAAATCCATGAGCAGTTTGTATTTGATTTATTAATACAGTCCTGATAAATATAGGCATTTCCTTTTTCTTCAGCAAAGCCAATGAATTTTTCAGTATTACCACAATCAATACATTTATACATATTAACTCCTAGCTTAATATTATTAGTAATTATAAGTTATTATAGCATATTATGGGTTGTATACAATAAAATAAAAAAATTTTTGTTAAATTTTTAAATAAAAAGACATTTGACTAAAAAATTTAGCTTTGGTAATATCATAAAAATGAAAATTCAAAAGCAAAAAGTTAAAGTTAAAATAAAAACTGTATCCTCTACAGTAATTGGGAAAGTGTACGCAATGGTTGGTGGAAGACTGAGTGATTATATGACTTCAAGTGTTAATATAAATTCATACCGGTAACTAATGCTGTTGTTTATCCTGCTACAGGTAAAGATATTACTGAAGATGCTGTAAAAAGAGAAGTAGTTTTTGTTAATGTTGAAATGATAGAAATGATTGAGTATTTGTAGAAATTAAAATTTTTTCTAAAGTAATAAATATTTTTTAATAAAAAGTACAGGTATGGAGGGAGTTTAAATGTCAGAGGATATGCTGCAATTAGGTGATTCAAATTTTGAAGCAGAGATCAGTAAATCAGAGTTGCCAATTCTTGTTGATTTCTGGGCTGTATGGTGCGGCCCATGTAAAATGATTGAACCTGAGCTTGAAAAGCTGTATAGCGAAAAGAAAGATTTACTTAGAATTTGTAGATTAAATGTGGATGACAGTAGAGATACTGCTATAAAATATGGTATAAACAGCATTCCTACTTTAATGTTGTTTAAAAATGGTCAAGTAGTTAAAAAGTTAATTGGTGCTATGTCCAAGGATAAAATATTAAATGAAATATCACAATTTTTATAAAATTAGTGGGTAATATATTAATAGGAACATCCGGATATAATTACAGTGACTGGGTTGGAAATTTTTATCCTGATAACCTGGATAAGAAAGATTATCTAAATTATTATAGTAAAACATTTAGTACCGTAGAAATAAACTTTACTTATTATAGTCTTCCAAATCCTTTTATTTTTAACAATATGGCAAAAAAAGTTTCAGGAAATTTTATTTTTTGCGTGAAATCAAACAGTTCGGTAACACACAAAAGAGATTATAAAAAGGAGGATATTGACAGGTTTATTAATTCTTTAAAGCCGCTTATAGACAAAAATAGAATGGGAAGCGTGCTATTGCAATTTCCGTGGTCTTTTAAATTTAGTGATAATAATCTGGAATATTTAAAGAAGGTTAAAAATGATTTTTATGAAAAAGAAATTTGCGCTGAATTTAGAAATAATAGCTGGATTAATGATAAAACATTTAAAAAGCTGGAAGAGTTAGGTATAGGATTTTGTAATGTAGATGAACCTCAGATCAAAGGGTTATTAGCTCCAACGGATATTAATACTACAAGTATTGGATATATCAGGTTTCATGGAAGAAATGAAGCTAGTTGGTGGAATCATAAATATGCATACCAGAGATATGATTATCTGTACAGTCGTGATGAACTTATGGAATGGGTGCCAAAAATAAAAAATGTATCAAATAATACAAAAAAAACATATATTTATTTTAATAACCATTATAAAGGGAAAGCAGTAAAATCAGCTGGAATATTGATTGAATTATTAAAAGATTGTAGTATTATTACTTCACAAAATTAATCTAATTATATAAAATCTAAAATAATTTTAAAAGGTTAATTCTCCAAGGATTTTTTAAAAAGGATGAAAAGTATGTTTAAAAAAGTAGAAACCAGGGTCAATCTGGTTAAACTTGAAGAAAAAATATTAGAATTCTGGAAAAAGAATAAAATATTTGAAAAGAGTTTAAGTAAGACAAAAGGAAATAAAAAGTTTATATTTTACGAGGGTCCGCCTACTGCTAATGGGAAACCTGGTGTTCATCATGCACTATCCCGTGTTTTTAAAGATATTTTTCCCAGGTATAAAACAATGAAGGGGTACTATGTATCCAGAAAAGCTGGTTGGGATACACACGGTCTTCCTGTTGAATTAGAGATTGAAAAAAAATTAAATATTAATTCAAAAAAAGAAATTGAAAAAATAGGTATTGAAAAATTTAATGGGCTTTGTAGAGAAAGTGTAATGAAGTATGAGGAAGACTGGAAGAGATTAACTGAAAGAATTGGCTTTTGGATTGATATGGAAAATGCATACTTTACGTTTAAAAACAATTATATAGAATCTATATGGTGGATTTTAAAAACTATCTGGGATAAAGGATTAATATATGAAGATTACAAGATAGTTCCCTATTGTCCAAGATGTGGAACTGCGCTGTCTTCCCATGAGGTAGCACTGGGGTATAAAGAAATAAAAGATTATTCTGTAATTGTAAAAATTCCTTTAAAGGAGAAAGAAAACACTTATTTACTTGTCTGGACGACAACACCATGGACTTTAATTTCCAACGTTGCTTGTGCTGTAAAGGAAGATGCCTGGTATATTGAAGTAAAATATGAAAATGAGAATTTGGTATTGGCTAAGGATCTTTGCAGTGATGTTTTTGGAGAAAAAAGTGATTTAAAAGTAATAAATGAGTTTAAGGGAGATGCTCTAATATCAGATTATTACATACCACTATATAAATATACTGAAGATAATGCTTATAAAGTAATTGGTGGCGATTTCGTTTCCACTGATGAGGGTACAGGGATTGTTCATATTGCACCTGCTTTTGGCGAGGATGATATGAAAGTTGGTAAATTAAATAATTTACCGGTTGTACAGATGGTTGATGAGGAAGGAAAATTTAAAAAGAATGTAAAAAAATTTGCTAATTTATATATTGAAGAATCAAATGATAAAATAGTAAAAGATTTAAAAGATAGAAATTTACTTTTTAGTGTTAAAGAATTTGAACATTCTTATCCGTTTTGCTGGAGGTGCGAAAAGAGGCTAATATATTATGCTAAAAAAAGCTGGTACATAAAGACATCTGCAATAAAACAGGACCTATTAGATTTAAATAAAAAAATTAACTGGTATCCTGGACATATAAAAGATGGGAGATTTGGTAAATGGTTAGAAAATAATATTGATTGGGCTCTTACAAGGGAAAGATACTGGGGAACTCCTTTTCCTGTATGGGTAGATGAAAATGGCCATAAAACTTGTATTGGAAGTGTAGAGGAACTGAAGAAAAAAGCTATATGTGAATTTGAAAGTCTAGATCTCCATAGACCATTCGTAGACAACATAATACTAAAATGTGATAAGTGCGGTAAGGATATGTATAGAGTTCCAGAGGTAATAGATGTCTGGTTTGATTCGGGTTCGATGCCTTTTGCACAGCATCACTATCCTTTTGAGAACAAAGAAATATTTAATGAAAGTTACCCCGCTGACTTTATTTGTGAAGCTATTGATCAAACAAGAGGATGGTTTTACACTATGCTTGCAATTTCTACTTTATTATATAAAAAATCATCTTACAAAAATGTTTTATGTCTTGGACTTATAAATGATGAAAATGGTCAGAAAATGAGTAAATCCAAAGGTAACGTAGTGGAACCATGGGATATTCTAAATAAACAGGGTGCCGATGCTCTTAGGTGGTATTTTTTTACAAGTGTATCTCCATGGCTTCCTAAAAATTTTTCAACCAAATTGATTGATGAGGCAATAAGGAAATTTATTTTAAC
>JAUWCR010000102.1 GCA_030609215.1 Actinomycetes bacterium
ATATCGTGCTCGGTAGATTCAAGCAATTGCTTGTTAGCATCCAGAATTGGCCATAACATAGACATTGAACCCATTCCATTGCTCCTAAGTCTTCCTCCATGAAAAGTATTAATACAATCAACTCCTGCTTTTTCAAGTAATTTTGCAACAAGTCCTGTTCCGCAACTTGCAAAAAACAATGGTTTCTTTTTATTTATCTTGTTCCATAGCCTTTCAAGAATTTCTTCTTTAGTATTCCTCTTTACGATCATTTTACCTCCTATAGTTATTGTTTGTATTAAATATTACTTCTTATTACATTTTACAATAATTTTAATTATAATAATTCATTAAATTGGCAATCTCGCTATTTTTTAATATTTTGAAACTACCTTCTTTTAATTTTCCCAACCTGTAATTACCAATTTGTACTCTTTTAAGGTCAATAACTTTATATCTTAATACTTGAAATAATTTTCTTATAATCCTTTTCCTGCCCTCAACAATACCAACCATAATAAGTGATTGATCATCTCTTCTTTTTAAAATTTTAACTTTAGTAGGCACAACTCTCTTGCCCTCTACAATAACTCCCTTTGCTATTTTAGCCAAATCATTATCTGAGATGTTTTTATTTATCAATACCTCGTAGATTTTTGGTACTTGAAATTTTGGATGAGTTATTTTGTATGCAAAATCTCCATCATTTGCAATAAATAACAGTCCTCTAGAATTATAATCAAGTCTCCCCACCGGATACATACGGCTGTTAAAATCTTTTACTAAATCCAAAACTGTTTTCCTTCCAAATTTGTCTTTAACTGTTGAAAGGTAACCTGTTGGTTTGTTTAACGCAATAATAATCTTTTTTTCAGGATTTAATATAATTCCATCATAATCAACTCTATCATTTTCATTTACCTTAAATGAAAGATCTGTAATCTTTTTATCACTAATTCTTATTTTCCCTGATTGTATAATTTTTTCCCATTTCCTTCTTGAAAAAAAACCGCACGTAGCAAGATATTTTGCTAATCTAATTTTCTCCATTTTCTTTGAAATCCTCTAATGGTGGTAAACTTTTCAATCTATCTATTCCAAGAAGCTCTAAAAATTTATCAGTTGTTCTATATATGATAGGATTCCCGGGTTCCTTTAATTTACCAACTTCTTTTATTAATCCCTTGCCAACAAGAGTTAAAATTACACTTTCAGTTCTCACCCCTCTTATTTCAGCAATTTGAGTTCTTGTTACTGGCTGTTTGTAAGCTGCAATAGCCAGAGTCTCAATAGCTGCTTGAGACAAGTGGGTTCTAATATTGGATTTAACAAATTTTTTTAATATATCTCTAATTACAGGATTTGAATAAAATCTAAAGCCTCTAGCTACTCTCTTTAAAATAAATCCCCTATTTTGTTCAATATATTCGTTTTCTAATATTTTAATAATTTTATTAATTTTATTTTCAGGAACTTTTAACGTATAAGAAATATCAGCAAGTTTTACAGGACTTTCAGATATAAAAAGTATGCCTTCTATACAAGTTCTTAACCAATTGTCATCCTTGTAAAAATCAACATCGCCTTCGTTATTCATTTTGTTTTTTTCAGTAGAATTATTCAACTTAATTAACTGCCTTTCTTATCAAAATATTCCCAAAACTTTCAAATTGTAAAATATCAATAATTTCTTTTTTATATAATTCTAATATTGAAAGAAAACATATGATTTTATCAATTAATTTAGCATAATTTCCTGTAATATCTTTAAACATAATATCATCTTTATCTTCTAGTATCTTTTTTATTCTTTCCATCTCTTCAAATATGGTTATACTTAAACCTTCTTTATAAATACTGCTTAGATCTATTCTATCTTCTTTATGTTGTAGTAATTTCGATGCAAGAGAATTTATTTCTTTTAAGTTAATGATGTTTAAAAAATCAGGAATAGCATCTAGAAATTCTTTCTCTATTGGTGCTTCTCTCAAATAATATAAATTCTCTTCTTCGTATAATTTAATGAGATAATTATATATTTTTATAAAAACCTTATATTCAGCTTCTCTTCTTTTTAATATATCTTCACTAATTTCCTCATCTTCATCTATTGTTTCACTTTTAGAAGGAATTAAAGATTTAGATTTAATTTCAAGTAAAATTGAGGCCGTGTATAAGAAACCTGATAAGGTATCAAGTATAATATCTTTATTTTTTTTTATATAATTTAAAAAATCTATTATTATAGAGCTTAGTTTAATCCCATATATATCAATTTTTTTCTTTCTAATAAGATCTAAAAGCAAATTTATGGGACCTTCAAATTTTTCAAGCTTAATTAAGTAACTTTGCTCAACAGTTAATTCTTTCAATTTAACTTATACCCATTTTTTTTCTAACAGCTGAAATAGTTTTTGTTGATATTTCCCTTACACTGTTTTTACCATCTTCCAAAATTTTATATATATAATCTACATTCCCCTCCAGTTCCTTTCTTCTGGATCGGAATTTTTCTAAATAATTATATATAATATCAGCTAATTCATCCTTACATAGCGTACAGCCTATTTCTCCTGCCCTGCATCTCTCTTCAATTTTATTAATTCTTTTCTTTAGATATAATTGGTAAAAATTAAATACATTACAGATATCAGGATGTCCTGGATCAGTAGGATGTATTCTTTGAGGATCAGTAATCATTTTTCTTACCTTTTTCTTTATAACATCAAAACCATCTGATAAAAATATTGCGTTATTATAACTTTTAGACATCTTCCTGCCATCTATGCCAGGAACTCTTGTAGCATTTGACAGCATTTCCTTTGGCTCGGTAAAAAATTTACCATACAGGTTATTAAATCTTCTCGCAATTTCTCGGGTTATTTCAAGATGAGGCAGCTGATCCTCCCCTACAGGAATTATGTCTGCATTTACAATTAAAATATCTGAAGCCATTAAAACAGGATAAGCAAGAAATCCTAACGTTGATAAATCTTTTGCTTTTAATTCTTTTAATTGTTCTTTGTAGGTTGGGCATCTTTCCAGCCATGAAATTGGCGTAATCATTGAAAAATATAGTGTTAATTCAGATATCTCAGGAATATCTGATTGCCTGTATATATAGGTCAATTCAGGATCTATCCCAAGTGAGATTAAATCTATTACGCAATCAATTAAATTAGATTTTATTTTTTTTGGATTTTGATATTCTGTTGATAAAGCATGCCAATCAACAAGAAAAAAGAAATTTTCATACTCTTCCTGATAATTAATCATGTTTCCAATATTTCCATGAAGATGGCCAAGATGCAATCTCCCTGTCGGTCTGAAACCAGTTAGCATTTTCTTTTTCATAATTTAACTTCTCCTAATTCTGTATAATTTTCATACAATTAGATACTGCCACCAGGTAAAAATGTTGTAAAGAAATAAAATTATTGGTGAAACAATTGTCCAGAGTATTCTACCGCCCAAGAACAATATAACAAAAATGAAAATAAACCCAAATCTACCAAAACTTAAATATTTATTCATTGCTTCAGTTGGCAGAAATGAAGCTAAAATTTTAGAACCATCAAGCGGAGGTATAGGGATAAAATTAAAAATTGCCAGGAATATATTTATATATATCGCAGAATTAAACATCTGATAAATTAAAAAAACAAACTGTGAGACCGCACTTTCTGTTGGTAAACTAATAGAAAAATTTGATATTTTTAAAATAAAAATAAAAAGCCCGTACAATAATCCAACAACAAAAGCAATGATTAAATTCATTACCGGCCCTGCCAGAGAAGTATACCTGATTCCCTTGCGGTAATTTCTAAAATAATTTGGGTTTATAGGAACTGGTTTTGCATATCCAAAAATAATATTTGATCCAAAAAGAATTAGTACTATCGGCAATAATATGCTCCCAAAAATATCTATATGTGCCATAGGGTTAAGTGTTAATCTTCCCATATTTTTAGCTGTAGGATCTCCACTTTTATATGCTATAAATCCATGTGCATATTCATGAAAAACAACTCCGATTATAAGCCCTGGCGCCCAGGTAATTAATTGCTTTAAGAAATCAATTATTGATTGTCCAAAATTACTTAACATATAGTTATGATTCTCCTATTAAATCTTTTGTATTAATACTTAAAATAGAATTTTCATTGATAATATACCATATCAAAATCTATTAGATTTGCAAATATTATTCAAAGAGTTAGAAATAATTGAAAAATCTAAACCGAGTTCTTTTCCCTTGGATGATATTTAAAATATATATCCTTTATATATTTTCTATTTAAATTTGTATAAATTTCTGTTGTAGAAATATCACTATGCCCAAGTAGTTCCTGAACCACTCTTAGATCTGCACCTCTCTCTATCATATGTGTAGCAAAGCTATGGCGGAATATATGTGGATATAAATTCTTGCCAATATTTATTTTTTTATCATACTTTTTTAGTATTTTCCAGAAACCCTGTCTTGTTAATTTCTTGCCATTCTTATTTAAAAAAACATAATCTGATTTAATCTCTTTTTCAATCTTGAATCTTGCTATATTTAGATATTTTTTCAAAAATAATTTGGAAGTTTTACCTACTGGAGTGATTCTTTCCTTATTTCCTTTTCCAATAAATCGTAACAGTCCTTCATCAAAATCAATGCTGCTAATCTTCAAATTTACTATCTCGCTTACTCTAAGCCCGCTCGAGTAAAGCAGCTCAAACATTGCTCTGTCCCTTATCTCTAATTCTGTTGAATAAGGAATTCCATTAAGAAATCTATTTACTTCATTTTCACTTAAAACTTCTAATAATTTTTTCGGCTTTTTTGGATTTTTTATCTGTATAAAAGGATTTTTTTTTACTATTTTCTCCCTTACAAGAAATTTATAAAAATTTCTACCAGAGGATAACATCCTTGAGATTGAGCTTCCACAATAATTTTCATTTAAATATTCTAAGAAGAATAATATTTGATCATAAGACACCTCTAAATAATTATCTACTTTTTTAAGAGATAGGAAAAGTTTATACTTATTCAGGTCCCTTTTGTAAGAGAAGATTGTATTAGAGGCAAGTTGTCTTTCAAATCTTATATAATCAATAAAATTTTTTATATTTTCCTCAATACTTAGATTTTCAAAATTTACTTTATCGACCATCAGCTTTAAATTCTTTATTTAAATAATCTCTGGCCATTAAAATACCTATTATCGTTTTTGCATCTTTAATTTCGCCACTTTCTATATGCTTTACACAATCATCAACTTTTACAGTGATTATATGTAAAAATTCATCATCATCTAAATCATTCTCTATATTTTTAAAATCTATGGCAATATATAAGTGCAGTATTTCATTACAGAAACCAGGTGTAGTGTAAAAAGAAGACAAATGAATAAGCTTTCCCCCGATTGCTCCAACTTCCTCTCTTAATTCTCTTCTCGCACATTCCATGGGAGATTCTTTCTTAGCTAACTTTCCAGCTGGAATTTCAATTATTACTTTGCCAATAGGGTATCTATATTGTCTTACTAATATAATATCTCCATTTTTGTTAACAGGAACAATTCCTACTGCTCCAGGATGGGTTACTTTCTCCCTCGTAGTTATTTTATTATTAGGAAGTCTTACCTTATCAAAATAGAGCCCAAC
>JAUWCR010000018.1 GCA_030609215.1 Actinomycetes bacterium
TTTACATGGGAAGGCAGCAAGTTAATGCTCTACAGGGATCTTTTTTTTGGAAATACTGGTGGTTCAATTGGAGAAACTTCAGCTCTGCTTATTTTGATTGGAGCTGTAATACTGCTGGCTTTTCGTATAATTGATTGGAAGGTTCCTGTTATCTATATTGGAACTGTTGCCCTGGGATCATTTCTGCTTGGAGAAGATGTTGCTTTTCAGGTTCTGGCAGGAGGGCTCATGATAGGCGCATTTTTTATGGCTACTGATTATGCGACATCACCAGTTACAGGTTATGGAAGGATGGTATTTGCTTTTGGTTTAGGAATTTTAACAATCCTTATAAGGAAGTTTGGGGCCATGCCTGAGGGTGTATGCTTTTCTATACTTATAATGAATGCATTTACGCCGCTTATAGATAAGTATTTGAAGCCCAAACCGTTTGGTTATCAAAAAAAGAAGGTTGTTAAAGAGAAAGGGAATAAAAAATAAAATAAAATGGCAAGTAAGATTTTATCAAATAAAATTTATCCTTTAGTTTTTTTAACTATAATAGTCCTGGCTTCAGTTAGCCTGCTTGTTTATATAAATAGTATAACTGCACCTATTGTTGAGGCTCAGCAGGAAGCTGAAATTAAAAACATGCTATCAGGTATGTTTGCCGATATGGATGATTATAAATACGAGGATGAAATTTATACAATATATCAGGATAGTGAAATAATTGGGTATGCCTTTTTAGCAAAAGGAAAGGGCTATGGTGGAGAAATTAATATACTGGTTGGAGTTAATGAAGATTTTACTATAGAAGATGTGGTTATTATATCTAATACTGAAACTCCTGGCCTTGGAAGTAAAATAACTGAGAGCTCATTTACCAATCAATTTAGGGGGATGGCAGCAGGCGATGTAGCCTTAAAGAAAGATGGAGGAGATGTAGATGCAATAACTGGAGCAACAATTAGTTCAAAAGCAGTTGTTGAGGCAATCAGGAAGGCAATGGAAGAAAAGATTAATTTGCTTGAAGGTGATTAAATAATTTAAATATTTATGTAAAAACGGATAGAATAAAATAGATTAAGAAAGGTTTGTAAACTGATAGGTAATAAAGTAGATAGTTAGGTAAATATGGAAAATAAGAATAATAATAAAAAAGCTGGAAGTAAAAGCTTGGGTGCACAGTTCTGGAAAGAATTTGCAAAAGGAATAATTATATCCAATCCAGTATTTATTCTTGCACTGGGTCTATGTCCTACACTGGCAGTTACCTCTTCTCTTGATAATGCTTTAGGCATGAGCGCAGGTGTTATTTTTGTTCTGCTTTGTTCTAATATCATTATTTCTATTATAAGAAAAGCAACTCCTGCTTCAGCAAGGATTCCAGTATTTATTGTTGTTATTGCTACTTTTGTTACTATACTGAGTCTGGTATTTCAGGCATATATTCCACCTCTTTATGAATCACTTGGCATATACCTGGCGCTAATAGTTGTAAATTGTATTATTTTAGGAAGAGCAGAGGTGTTTGCATCTAAAAATTCGGTATTATTATCTATTGGTGATGCATTAGGGATAGGTATAGGATTTACTCTTGCACTGGTCATTATTTCATTACTCAGAGAGATTTTAGGAACAGGCAGTTTGTCAGTATTTGGTTTAGAGCTATTTAAAATTCCTGTTCTTTCTGCAAGTCCAATGACTTTCTTTATATTGCCCCCTGGTGCATTTTTAGTTATTGGTTTATTGCTAGCATTATTTAAATGGTTGGGAGTGATAAAAAATGAGTAATCTTATAACCATATTTGTTGTTATGGCTATCGTTAATAATTTAGTTATTTCTAAATTTTTAGGGCTCTGCCCATTTTTTGGGGTTTCTAAAAAGCTATCTAATGCTGTTAGCATGGGCATTGCTGTTACATTAGTAATGCTTCTTGCCTCGCTTGCTACTTCTATTATAAATCAGTTTATCCTTATACCTTACAATGTAGAGTTTATGAATATAGTAATTTATATTCTGGTAATAGCATCACTTGTACAGATAGTAGAACTAGCAATAAGAAGGACAAATATCAATCTCTATAATGCACTTGGCATATATCTTCCTCTTATTACTACAAATTGCGCAGTTTTGGGAATAACACTTATTAATGCTAACAAAGGTTATTCAATTTTGGAAAGTGTGGTAAGTGCCTTAGGTGGAGGAATAGGATTTACACTGGTACTGGTTATTATGTCTGGAATTAGAGAGAAGATAGATCTTGGAGAAACTCCACGCTCAATGAGAGGATTGCCAATAGCATTTATAATAGCAGCTCTTTTAGCTCTTGCCTTTACAGGCTTTAGCGGAATGATGTAAGTAGTGTTGTAAATATAGGTAAGTATAGGAGATACAGTAAAATATGATTTGGATTATTTTAATATTAACTGGCATTGGTCTTGTATGTGGAGTATTGATATTTGTAGCAAACAAGGTTCTTCCACCCGAGCCAAAGGCTCTGCAAAAAGCTGAAAGGATTAATGAAAAACTTCCTGGCATGAATTGCGGTGCATGCGGGCTCCCTGGTTGTTTTGCTTATGCACAGGCATTAGCTAAAGATAAAAATACATTTTTTAGCAATACATGCGCTACTGTTCTGCAAAACAGGAAAATGCTGGAAGATCTGGAAAAAATACTTGATATAAAGGTAGATACTTCTGCAATGAACAAAAGGGCAGTCGTATCCTGTACTGGAGGGTGTGGATATATTGCAAAGTATGATGGTATTAATTCCTGCAATACAGCATCTAAGCTGCTGGCAGGACCAAAAAAATGTCCTTATGGCTGTCTTGGTTTAGGAGACTGTTTGAATATATGTCCCCAGCATGCTATACGTATTGATAAAGATATGAATGTGGCAGTAATAGACCCAAGCAAATGTACAGGCTGCGGTCTATGTGTAAAAGAATGCCCTAGAAATATTATTAAATTAGTTCCTGCTGATGCTAAGGTTGTATTCAGGTGCAGTTATGATTCTTTAAGGGATATACCTGGGAGGGAAAAGTGTGATTATGGATGTCTGCACTGCAGAAAATGCTTTAAAGCATGTGAAAATGGAGCAATAGTGTGGAATAAAGAAAAGGCTATTCCTGAGTTTGATTATTCTAAGTGCAATGAATGCGGAGCCTGCATAGAAGTATGTCCGCACAATAAACTGATATTGTTTAAGGACCTCATTCCAAAAAAAGAAAAGGTAAAAGTTAAATAAGCAGTTATCCTATCTTCTTCCAATGCAGTTTTTCCTTGGGCAGATATCACATGCAACCCTGGTTTTATCAATTTTATCCTTGGGCCCAAATCCATATACACCTGAAATTGATTTAAATGGTATCATCAAGTAACTTTTATTTAATTTTACTCCAATTCTGCTTCCATCAACCATATTAAAAATTTCTTTTTGCTCCTCAATTGTCCATTTAAATTGTCCAGGGGAGTAAGTACAAGTTGAGCTCCAGTTATCTTTTTTAATGCCCTCTTTTTTTATAAGTTCGCCAGCTTTTTTCCCAAGGATGGTTAGCATGCTTGTGGTAATAGAATCCATTATAATAGTTGCTAGAGTATCTCCATCACTGCTTGTCTTTTCTATCATGTCATCTATTCCACTACCGAGAGTGAAAATAAAAATGGCGGTAATCTCTGAGCCTTTTAAGATTTTTGAGATATTTGGACCATTTAAAATATGACCAGAATTAAAATATACTGAATTACCCTTTATCTTATCAATCTTAAAAATTTCATAAATTATTTTTGGAGAAATATTTTTTATACAAATATCTTTTTTTTCTTCCAGCATTCTCTCGATTTGTGGATTAAGTCTTCCCCCCATGAGGCTTTTTAAGAAGTCTTTTCCTATATTTCCAGAGGTGTCAAGTTTTATATCTTTTAAAATTGTCATATTTTAATATATTTATTTGCTATTTTTCTAATTATATCTTTAATATATGTCAAAAGGTAGGTTATAATATAAAAAAGTATTAGAATTAAGAATTTATCGACTAGCAATCGAAAGAAGGTTAGTTTGGTTGATTATACAAGTTTTGAAATAATTAGAACGCTTGGAATAGAAAAAGTTTTTACGTTTGACAGACATTTGAAGGAACAAGGGTTTCGGGTGCTCTTCACTTAATCTGTTAAGGACATAATAATTTACTAATAAGATGAAAATACTTCATAGTTCAGATTTACATTTAAACTCAAAATATCCTGAGAGGTTTGAAGCTCTTGAAAAAATAATACTTGCAGCTGAAAAGGAAAATGTTGATCTTGTACTTATAGCTGGGGATTTTTTTGATAGCAGCAGGGAAGCAAATAAATTAAGACCTGCTCTTAGGGATAAGCTCTCATCACTTCCATTTAAAATTTTAGTAATTCCTGGTAATCATGACTACAGTGTATATACTTCTGATCTTAATTTTGGAAATGATATAAAAATATTACAGAAGAAACCTTATGAAATAGTGGAATTAGAGGATCTAAAAGTAGTTGCAGTTCCTTATGCTAATCAGGACTTCAGTGAGTTAGTTTTTGATCTTAAAAATGAAATAGATTCAGGCAAGGTAAATGTTTTACTAATACATTGTTCGCTTGATGTACCCTTCTTAAGCGAAAGCGGATTTGGTGATGAAAAGAGACAGCTGTATCTTCCAGTAAACTCAAAGGTACTTGCAGAAATAGGCTTTGATTACGTATTGGCAGGACACTTTCATTCACAATATGCCGAGAGCATAATTTCTGATAAAACTGTGTTTATATACAGTGGCAGTCCGGTTTCAATTACAAGAAAAGAAACTGGAAAGAGGAGAGCATGTATTATTGACACCAGTCTAAAAGGGAGGGAAAGGGCATATTCAATCCCGCTGGATACTTTCTATTTTGATGAAATAAGATTAATTTTGAAATCTGGAAAAGAGCTTGAAACACTTAACGAGTTGGAACAAGAATTAGAAACTTATAATATGAGAAATGTAAATCTAACTGTAAATTTAGAAGGGTTTATTTCTACTTCTGAAAAGGAAATAAATGAAAAAATTAGAAAAATTATTGGTAAATATAAAGAATATAAAGATAGCATCAGGTTGGTTGAAAATTATAGGGATGTAAGAGATGTATTAAATGATCCATTATACGCGATGTTTAAAAGCAAGCTCGACAGTCAGGGTTTTTCGCAGGAGTTTAAAGATAAAATTAATGAAGTGGTAACATTTCAATTTTCACAATCAAAGTTTTTTAAAAAATAGTTAAAGGAAATAATTTTTTTACAAAGTAGTATAGAATTTAAATTGTATTAAAGAGAAAATATGAGAATTAAAAAAATATCTATAAGTAGATATGGACCTCTAAGCAATCTGGAACTGGATCCCGGGGATGGTATTCAAATAATCTGTGGCAAAAATGAAGCGGGGAAAACACTAACAATTGATGCTGTTGTAAAGATGATGCTTAAAGGTAGGGTGAAAGATTTTGAATATATAGATAGAGTAGCTGAGGACCCGGAAGGGTATATTATACTTGAGGATGATAAAAAAAATGAAATAAAACTATCTATAAAAAAGGGTTTAAGCGAGTACCTTAATTTAGGAAGTATAGATTTAAGAAATATATTTATTATACGAAATAGCGATCTGACTATAAAAGAAAAAGGTGATTATTTTAAGAATATTACAGATAAGCTAACAGGGCTTCAATCAGAGAGATTAGATAAAATTTTAGTATTACTGAAAGAATATGGGAAATTAACTGCTGCAAGAAGCGATGCCTCACTGTCTAATAACAAGGAGCATAAGAAGATTGCAAGTATTAGGGATACTGCGCTTTCCTTTAAAAATGATGCAGCTAGCTATATAGAAGAGGCAAGGAATAAAAAGTCAGATTTTCTTGAACTGGATTTACTGAAACTAAAGCAAAATATCTCTGATACCAGAAAAGAAATTGAACTGCAGGAGGGGGCATCCAGGAAGGAAAGGTATGATAAATTAAGTGGCGCAATAGAAAATTTAAAAGATTCATACAGAGATTATAAGGAAGTAAGAAAATATACACGCAAGCAATACAATGATATTCAGAGTACTAGATTGGAGATTGATTCATTAAAGAAAGAGACCAGCAGTTTAGGAGGAAAATTAGAAAAGATATCAGAAAAAAAAGACAGTTTAAATGAAGAAGCTAGAAAAGTTAAGAGCGAAATAGCCCCACTTAAGGAGAAACAAGGAGAAATAAAAAAAATAAGGATGGATTTAGATATTTATAATTCAAGAAGGGGTGAAGAGTTAAAAAGCAGCAATAAAAGAATATATTTTATTTTAATGTTTGCAACACTTGCTTTTATACCAGTAAGTTTTGTAATTGTTTATCCAATTATTAAAAGTATTTACCCATCATTTATAATACCTGGAATATTTTTAGTTTTTTTCATTATTTTTGTATCAAAATTTTTAGGTATTAATAAAAGAGAAACGAAATTTGAAAAAGGCTGGAGTAACATTATAGGTGATTTTAGAAGCCTTGGTTTTTCGGTTAATGACTTGGATGAAGTAACAGTTGAAATTGGAAAATTTAATGATAATTACAGTATAATTTGTGAGCAGAAGAATAATTTGGATAATGATCTTAAGGTGCTGAAAATGAGTGAGAAGGAAACAAGGGAAATGCTGAATAAACTTGATGATAGGGAGGCTGAAGTAGAGGGAGAAATTGATGATATATTTAATGATTTTAATGTAAATAGTGTAGATGAATTTAGTGAAAAGTTAGAACTTAAAAACAAGCTTGAATCAGAAATTATTGTTGATGTAAGAAGTATTGTAAGTGATTTAGGTTCAGAAGCAAGCCTTGAAGATAGTGATGATTTTGAAAGGGTAGCAGAAGGGCTTGATGATTATATAAGTAAATGGGATGGGAATATAAAGGATTTAAAACCTGAAAATATTGATGAGCCTGACGAAGGTTTAATATTTGATAGTGATAGGCTGGATGAACTTAAGGAAAAACTTAAGGATTATGAGGAAAAGAAGGAAAATTTAAATTTTGAATTAGAAGGCCACAAGAGCAGCTTGAATAATTTTGAGAGAAGGTTTTCAGATCTTGGACTTAATAATTTTATAGATGACTATAACAGTATTAAATTAGGCAGCCTTGATAAATTAAGTGAGGCAATGGATGCTGTAGATTATTTTTTAGAAAAAGTTGGGCAAGAATACAGTATAGCAATTGAGTCCATAAAGATCTTTGAAGAAATCAGGATGGAAGAAGCAGCCAAGATATCAGATTTGTTTAATAGACTAAATGCATCCGATTACTTTAAGGATATAACAAATGGCAGATACAGCAAGGTAGAGTTTGATTCTGCAAGCCAGACAGTAGCGGTTGTTGATAAAAGTGGCAAGGTTCTTGATGCTTCCAAGCTGAGTAAGGGTGCATACGATCAGCTGTTTTTAGCGATCAGGATTGCACTTTCAGAAAAAATATTGGGTTCTGAGAAAGGATTTTTTATAATGGATGATGCCTTTCTAACTTCAGATAAAAATCGTTTAGAAAATCAATTTAAGATTTTAAAAAGTCTTTGCAGTAGCGGCTGGTCTATATTATATTTTACTGTTAAAGAGGAAGTAAGGAAACTGGCATCAAAATATTCAAAAAACAAGGTTATTGTTATGGAAGAAATATAGTGTAAAATATATTATCCTTTAAAAAATGTTTAAGAATAAAATTGATGGCATTGGTGATATTATGGCAGTTAAAAATTTTCATTTTACTCCTGAATTTTATGACCTGCAGGTCTGCTGGCCAGAAAGACTTAAAAAGGAGAAAAACTTCCTTACTGGTATTATTAAAAAAAGAAACATTAAAAGTATTCTTGATGTTGGTTGTGGGACAGCTCATCACGCGCAGCTTTTTTCAAGTTATGTTGAAAATATTACTGCAATAGATCCATCCAGTAAGATGATAGAATATGCCAGGAAAAATATTATAAAGTCTTCAAATGTTACTTTAAAAATTGGAGGTTTTGAGAATCTAAATAGTTTGGTATCAGGGCAGTATGATTTGGTTGTCTGTCTTGGCAACATTCTTCCAATTTTAGGAAGCAGGAAAAAAGTAAAGCTTGCACTTAAGAGTACAAGAAAGAAGCTTTTAAAAAATGGTATGGCGATATTTCAGTTTTTAAATTTTACCCCTTCAATTATTAAAAAAGAGAAGTTTTACAAGCCAAAGATAATAAATAAAGATGGTAAGATATATATTATTACAAAGCATTTTGAATATGGTAAACTCAAAACAAGGGTGGACTTTTTAACGACTGTAATAAGTGATAGTGGTAATTTAGAAGATTTTTATGTAAATACCTACTTTGTATGTACATTGAGAGATAAAATATTTCTAAAAATGGCAAGTAACTGTGGATTTAAGAAGATAGAGCTTGTGGGAACAGGTGGCAGAGAAGTGTTTAATAGAAAGAAACATGTAAGTTTATATGCACTTCTTTATAGGTAAATATTTGATTTTAATGTTAGTAAATTATTAAAAAAGAATAAGTAAAGAAAATAAAGGGTGAAGCGTATGGATGTTTTAAAAAGATTTGGAGTTTCCATTGAGGGGAGCCTTTTAAAAAAATTTGATGATTTTATAGAAAAACATAGTTACAAAAATAGATCTGAAGCCATTAGGGATCTTATAAGGAAGGAACTTGTGGATGAAGAGTGGGTAAAAAGTGATGGAAAAGTTGCAGGTGCAATAGTTATGGTATACGATCATCACCAAAGAGAGCTAATGGATAACTTAATTAACATCCAGCATGATTATCAGAAAAATATAATTTCAAGCCAGCACATACACTTAGACCATGATTTGTGTTTGGAAGTGATTATTGTCAGGGGTAAAATTGGTGAAGTCTGTCAGTTAGAATCAAAGCTTAAAGCAACTAAGGGAGTAAAACATGCTTCCCTGGCTAAATCTACACTGGGTAAAAAGATATGAAAAGATTAATAAAATGCTTAATAATTTTTATAGGACTATTGCTTGTAATCAGTTTATCATTTGCAGATGATAAGGAAGTAAGATTCTAGGCATTTTCCTGCCCATACCTACAGTAAGGAAGAAACCTGCATACAGCGCATTTTGGTTTTTTTGCAAAACATATAGTTCTTCCCAGTGCTATTATTTGGTGAGAATAGCGGCTCCAGTTTTCCTTGGAAATTATTTTCATAAGGTCAAACTCAATCTTTACAGCATCAGAATTTATCGTAAGTCCTAACCTGTATGAAATCCTTTTTACATGAGTATCTACTATTATGGCTTGTCTGCCAAATATATTTGCCAGTACTACATTAGCAGTCTTTCTTCCAACTCCATGAAGTGAAGTCAAATCTTCGATATTATCTGGAACTTTACCGCTAAATTTATTAATTATATCTTTTGAACAGTTAATTATGCTATTTGATTTATTTCTAAAAAAACCGGTTGATCTTATATCTTCCTGCAGGATATTTATATCTGCACTGGCGAAATTTTCTGGTGTTCTGTATTTTTTAAATAAGGCTGGAGTAATTTTATTTACAAGTTTATCAGTGCTTTGTGCTGAAAGAATAGTGGATATAAGGAGTTGGAAGGCATTTTTATGGCTAAGTGAAGTGGTAGTAGTTTCGGGGTATTGCTGGTTTAATATATCCAGTATTTTATCTATATTTTTTACTGCAGGTCTATATGTAGATTGGAAAATTTTATTATGTTTCTTATTTTTCTTTTTACCTTTCATACTTCTAAGATTTTTTATTTTTTAAATAACTGCTAATTTCTTTGACAGAAAGAGTATTTGCTATATCTTCTTTTTCAAGCCAGCCCTTTCTGGCAGTATTAACACCAAACTTATAATCATATAAATTTTCTATGCTGTGAGCATCAGGGTTTATAAAGATTTTTACTCCTTTTTCTTTTGCATACTTGCACATTCTCCAGTCAAGATCCAGTCTAAAGGGACTTGCATTTATTTCTATATCAACATTTTTCTCTGAGGCTGCATTTATTATTTTAATTATATCTACTTTGTAGGGGTCTCTTGCTAGAAGCAATCTACCTGTGGGATGAGCTATCATAGTAGTAAATTTATTTTCTATAGCTTTAATAATTCTACCAGTCATCTGTTCCTTGCTTAAATTAAAACTTGAATGTATGGCAGCAATAACAAAATCAAATTTGGAAAGGGTTTCGCTGCTGTAATCCAGGCTTCCGTCAAGCAAGATATCTGATTCAATTCCTTTAAATATTTTAAAGTTTTCATACTTCTTGTTTAATTTATCTATTTCTTCAATTTGAAGGTTAATTTCTTCATCTTTTAAACCTCCAGCATATGAAGCAGTCCTGCTATGATCGCTTATTCCAGCATACTCAAAACCCATTTTTTGCAGCTCCCTGCAAACCTGCTCAATACTCATATTCCCATCACTATATGTTGTATGAATATGAAATATCCCTTTTATATCTTTTTCTTCTACAAGCTTAGGCAGTATCTTACTTTTTGCTGCTTCTATTTCTCCATAATTTTCTCTGAGTTCAGGGGGTATCCAGTCCATTAGGAAAAAGTTAAAGATATCTTCTTCGCTGGAGCATTTAATAAGATTGTCATTTTTGAAGAGTCCATATTCATTCATTTTTATATTATCCTTTTTAGCTGCAGTTCTCATAGCTGTGTTATGTTCTTTACTCCCTGTAAAGTGATGGAGTGCATAAGGGTATTGGCTGTCGTTTACAATCCTTATATCAACATTTATTCCCAAACCAAGCTTTATGCTGGATTTTGTATCACCTTTTGCAATCACTTCTTCTGTCTCAGGAAGATTTGTAAAGTAATCCATAACTTCTCTTGAATTACTGGAACTTGCAACAATGTCGATGTCCTTTACTACTTCCTTTTTTCTACGGATGCTGCCGGCAAGGCTTGACCTTATAACATGTTTA
>JAUWCR010000083.1 GCA_030609215.1 Actinomycetes bacterium
TGTTTTTTATTTTTGTTTCTCTTGTTTCAATAATTAATGAGTTTATAGGTTTTATTAGCTGGTCTGAAATCGCCCAGAAAGTTTTTAATCCTGAGAATAATGTTAATCCATATATTTCAACACTTGCACTTCTAATGGTTCTTACTGTATGTATATTTTTAATGCTGCTGGAATTTTATAGAAAGAAAATAAGAATAGCCAAAATATATAATGTTGAATCAGGTAAAGCTATGATAACTGTAGGGACCATTATGCAGCAGATAAAAGATGCAGTATCAAAGATAGAAGGTTTAAAGGATATAAAAGTTAGTATAATTTCCAAATCAAATGGGATAATTATAAATATGATGATTGGGCTGATGGAGGGTGTAAATATTCCTGATAAAATGAATGAGATAATTGAAAAAGCGTCAAGTGTTGCTAAAGAAAAGTTAAATATAATGGTTATTGATACCAATCTTACAATTATTAGTTTAGCACCTGAAGAAAAAGCACCTGAAACAAAGACTACTGAGACAAAAATAGAAAAGGAAGCAGAAAAGTATTTAGAGGAAACAGATGAGGAAAAGGAAGTTAAGGAACAGCAAAAAGAACAGTAAAAGTAAGTTACTAATAAAATAACTATAAGAGTTGAAAATTTGTTTCTGAAATAATTTAATTAACATGTGATCTCGATTTATCTAAAATGCGGGCTTAGTATAGAGGTAGTACATGAGCTTCCCAAGCTCAAGAGGCGGGTTCAATTCCCGTAGCCCGCTCCATTTTTTTAATATTGTTATAGAAGAGTTTTTTAAAGAAATGTTAGGAGCTTCGAGGGATCCGTAAACTACTATTATTTATCTGGATAGGATAGAAAGGTAAAAGGCGCATATGAGTGATATATTATCAGAGCTTGATAAATATATACCAGAGGATAATCCGAGAAAATGGGCAAAGCTTTCAAGTGATATTGATTTTAGAAGGTTAGAACTCACTCTTTTAAAAGAGATTTTAATTGAACTAAAACAGATTAATGCTAAATAATATTTTTTGGTTGAATGCTAAGCTCTAAATTAAAAAATTTTATTAATAAAGGAAACAGTAATTTTTTTGTTATTGGACCTCCAGGGACCGGTAAAACGCATACTTTAATAGATCTTACCAGGTATCTGATCAAGTATAAGCATATAGAGCCTACCCGAATATTAATCTTTAGCTTTAACCGTAGATGGGCAAAAATAATAAGGGAAAAAACAGCAGCTAGGGTAGAAAGTAGTATTTTAGAAATTCCTATAGAATCTTTTTTCTCCTTTTGTTTAGATTTCTTAAATAAGGAAGTTATATTTTTAAACTCTAATATTGAATCAATTGAGATCCTAAACTCTATACAGCAGTGGAATTTATTGAGAGATGTAATAAATAATTTAGGCAAGAAAAATTATCCTTATACATTAAAATATTTTAAATCTAATTCCTTTATCTCAAACAGCTTCATGCAGGAGGTTTTTGATTTTATATTAAGAGCACAGGAAAATTTACTGTCTCCTAAAGAGCTATCTGATAAATTTACCCCGTTTTTTAATCCTGTATTATCGGAAATAGTTGGGATTTATGCTAACTATAAAAAAGAGCTTTATAAAAATAATATATACAATTATGGAAGACTTTTAGAAGATACTGTGAATATACTGGAAGATAATAAAGATATTAGAAATATTTATAAAAATAGATATGAGTATATTTTTGTTGATGAATTACATGAGATTAACAAAGCACAGCTTAAGATTGTCAAGTATTTATCTGCAGGAAATTGTGTATATTTTGGTAATGATGATGAATCAATTTATACTTTCAGGGGTTCAATGGTTGATAATTTTAAGAAGGTTTACGGGAAGATAAAACCAGAAAATATCTTATTTTTAAAAAAGAATTATAGAAACAGTCCTGCTATAAATGCTCTTGGAAATAAGTTTATTTGTCAGAATAAAGATAGAGTAAAAAAGAAAAGCATAATCCTGGGGATGAAGACGGAAGACATAAATGGTGAGGTTGTTTTTAGACAATTCAGCAATTCTTTGGACGAGGTAAATTTTATTACAGAAAAAATAAAAAATTTATTAGCTGGTAAGAGGATAAAATTAGAAGATATCTGTGTAATCATAAAAGGTCTTGGGTACGAAACTCATATTATTGAAAATATATTTGCCCAGAACGATATACCATTTATCAGGAGGGGAACAAGAACTCTTTTAGATAATAAATTTGTGAAATATATAATTAATTTTTTAAAGTTCTTATTGCTATTGGAAGAATATAGGGAGAAAAAAAATAAAGAAGGAGAATACACTAAAAATAATACAGAATACTATAATTTAGAATTAAATGGTTTTTTAGAAAGAATTCTGCTTTCTGAAATTATTAACATGGAACCTGTATATTTTAAAAAAATTGAATCGTCTAATAAAAATTTATGGAGTTATCTGGAGAAAATTTACAGTTGTAACGTAAACACTAAACGAAATAGGAATAATAGTGTAAAAAATATACGGACTGATCGAAAAGCAAGCTATGGTTTGGAGAGCCAGGACTGCGAGATTGATAAAATTGTAAACTTTGTTTTAAGCGTTTATAAATTTTTACCTTCTATGGATGAATCTGCATACAATTTTATTCTAAAATTTATAAGTGATGAGAATATAGGCATTATAAATTACCTTTTGTTTAAGAATATGGAATCAGTGGAAATAAAAAATGTTTGGGGCAGCTTAAGTGATTATCTTGAAAGTGTAAATGAATTTAGCAAGGATAATGATTATGATGATAGTGTCAGAGCATATATTGAGTTTCTTGATAGTATAATTGATAATCAATTTTTAGAAGAAGTAGAAGAAAGTACCAAGGAACTTGGCGGTACTGGTGCTGTTAATGTTTTAAGCTATCATCAATGCAAGGGATTTGAATTTAAAGTAGTTTTTTTACCCTTTATAAATAGAGATTATCTGCCTTCCAGGTTTAATTTCCCACAATCTTATGATATGCAGATCTTTAATTATTTTAGTGGTGGAAAAATCTTAGATGCTGAAGAGTTAAGAGGAAAACATATGGAGGAGGAAAGGAAACTTTTTTATACAGGTATTACAAGAGCTAAAGATTATTTATATATTACTGCAAGTCAGCGAAAAGAAAAATCTATCTTTTTTGAGGAAATGGATAATATTTTTAAGGAATTACTGCAGAAAAATTTAAAAGGTAGATGTAAATTAAAAGAATTATCTACCTATGCCAAAAAGAAAAGCAGTGAAAGGATTGATTTTAATAATAAATGGATTGTAAGGAAAAAGGCAATTGTTGGAACATACAGGCTTACTAGTAATTTACATATTAATATAGAAAGCTATTTAAAAAAGTTATTTTTTCTAAAAAAATTCTATCCTCAAGGGAAATGGTGGGTTTTTGCTAAAACAACCGTAAATAAAAATAATCCTTTTAAGGTATTTCCTCTGTCGTTTTCATATAGCTCTATAGCCTCTTACAAAGAATGTCCTTTGAAATATAAATTAAGGCACTATTTAAATATAGAGGAAGAGAAGAATATAAATATTTTAGTTGGCAGAATATATCATAGAATACTGAGGTTGTTTTTTGAGCCAGGGAATAAAAAGGAAAAAGTTTTATCACAGAAAAGATTAGAAAGGATTATAAGAAGTGTATTTGATGAGAATGATTTTGAATTTGAATATATAAAAAGGGAATTATTAGAAAAAGCAGTAGGTGATTTTAAAAGCTACTGTGAGAATTATTTACCGCTTCAACCTCATAAATCAATAATGGAAAAGAAGTTTTTATTTAATATTAATGGGGAGACTATAAAAGGAAGAATTGATCAGATTAATTTTATAGATAACGGACACAAGGATGGCGGTCAGCAAATAGAGATTGTTGAGTTTAAATCAGGTTCGACAAGATTAAATAATGCAGGTATTGAGGAAGAAATACAACTTAAACTATACAGGCTTGCTATTGAGCTAAGCAAAGATTTGTCCTTTTTAAAAAGTAAAAATTATATATTGAAATATTTTTTCCTGGGAGCTTTAAAAAATCCTATATCTGAAATTACTGAAGAAAATTATGATTTAAAGCAATTTTCCAAACTGATACTAAATTTAATTACTAAAATCAGAAAGGAAGAATTTGCTCCCAATCCTGAGAGCTATATTTCCTGTATGAACTGTGATTATAAGATTTTATGTAAAAAATATTATGGCAGGTAAAATTAATATAACAGATCAGCAAAAGGCAGTACTGGAAAGCAGTGATGAAATTAAAAGGGTCATAGCCTGTGCTGGTTCAGGTAAGACTCTGGTAATAACAAATAACATAATAGACATTTTAAAGAAAGATTTGTGCAGGCCTGATGAAATACTCGCAGTGACATTTACACGAAATGCTGCTGAAAATATGAGGGTTAAAATAAAAGGTAGTATAAAAAAGAAACTGGATTTTGAAAGTATTGATATTTATACTTTCAATTCCTTTGGCAATAATATTATAAGGGAAAATAGTTTTGAGGTAGGCTTAGGAAAGGACTACAAACTTATAAATATTTCACAGTCATGGCAAATTATTTACAAAATAATCAGCAGTTATAGTTTTAAAAATATTAAAATAGGGAAGAATCTGGGAGTATTTATTAATGAGCTGCTGAGGTATATTTTAGATCTAAAGAAAAATTTAATTAGTACAGATGATCTAAAAAATTATATAAATGATCATAAGGCAGCTTTAGAGAGTTACAGGAGCAAGGCATTAAGAGGGGAAGAGAAAAAAATAGCATTATATCAAAAGGAACTTTTTAACATATACTGCAGATATGAAGAGATAAAAAGAAATAGCAATTTAATTGACTATTGTGATCATGTATTTTTATCCTACAACTTGCTTTCAAATAATAGAAGAGTAAGAGAAAAATACAAAAATAAGTATAAGTATATATTTGTGGATGAATTTCAGGATACTGATATTGCACAGGGATTCTTAATATCTCTTCTTTACAATTCCGGGAAAAATAAGGTAATGATAGTTGGTGATGATGACCAGGGAATATATTCTTTTAGAGGCGCATGTATAGAGAATATTCTTAAATTCCATAATTGGGATGCATTCGAAGAAAAAACTGTATCTGATTTTTATCTTACAACTAATTTTAGATCAGGAAATAATATTACTGTAGTTATTGATAATATTATATCTTCTAATAAAAACAGATTTGTGAAGGATTTAAAACCTGAATACAGGGACAAACAATCAGAGGTCCTGTTTTTTACTAAAAAAACTCATCATGATGAAGCAAGGGAGATTGTTAAAAATATCATTCGTCTGGTAAGCATGGGAATAAAACTGAAGGATATAGCAATTTTAGCCAGAAGAAAAAGGTTTGGGACAATTGTATCAGAGCTTGACGAAAATGATATTAAATATGAGGTAATTAGCAGCAAAGGCTTCTTTTTTGAGCCTGAAATAATGTTTATCATATCATGGCTTATAATTATAGGTAATATATACGAAGAGATGCATATCTTGTATTTATTGCAATCAGCCAAATACAAAATATCTGACAGGGATATTTATTTTTTAAAGAATGGTACTGGTACTGATAATAGTATTATTGAAGGATTGCTGAATCTAAAACAGAATACATATATTAGCAATTCTTCTAAAGAGAAGTTGGAAAATTTTGTCAGTGATTTAAATTATTTTATCTGTCAGTCTCAGTACTTGAAGTTGAAGGAACTTATAAGTTTAATATATGAGCATTCAGGGATGAGTCTTGAACTAAAATCAGGATTTGATGCTGCTTCAAAAGAAAAGATTAAAAATATAGAAACTCTGTTGAAAGTCAGTGAAGAATTTGAAAGCGATACAATAGATAACAATCTCGATGGTTTTATTATTTATTTAAAAGATGTGGCAAAGACGGATTATGAAGATCCTGAAAGAATCGAATTATCAAATACTAATTCTATCAAATTAATGAGTATTCATGCTGCTAAAGGATTGGAATTTGAGGTGGTATTTTTACCAATGCTATGGAAAAGTGACTTTCTGGGAGGAAAATCGTCCGGCAGCAAATTCAAAACACCTTCAATTTTAAGAAAAGACGGTCAGATATGGAAAGATAAGCCTGATTATACAAGCAAACAAAAATTTTTAGAATCTGTAAAAAAAATTAAAATTGAAGAGGAAAGGAGAATATTTTTTGTAGCCTGCAGCAGGGCTAAAAAATTGCTTATTTTATCACACAGCAGTTATGAGGACAAAAGAGATGCTAAC
>JAUWCR010000205.1 GCA_030609215.1 Actinomycetes bacterium
AATATTTCCAATAAAGGTCTGCCTTGCCTCCCTTATCTGTCCTGTTCCTCCACATACGCTGCAGGTTGCTTTGCCATCTTCTCTTTCGCTGCCTCTGCCATTACACTTCTCACAGATATCATTTACCCTGTACTCAATCTCTTTTTTTATACCGAATGCTGATTCCTTGAAAGTAATTTCTGACATAATACTAATATCTGACCCTCTTCTCTGCCTCCTCCTGGTACTGCTAAAACTACTTCCAAACCCATTACCAAAGAACATACTAAATATATCCCCAAAACCAAATTCTGAAAATACACTTTCATAGTCAAAATCTTTAAATAAATTATTACTGAACCCAAATCTATCATACTGTCTTCTTTTATCTTCGTTGCTCAATACAGCATAAGCTTCAGAAATTTCTTTAAATTTTTCTTCTGCCTCGGGGTTTCCATTGTTCACATCAGGATGATATTTTCGTGCAAGACTCCTGTAGGCCTGTTTTATTTCACCTATATTAGAGTCTCTATCTAGTCCTAAAACATCATAGTAATCCCTTTTTTGTACAGCCAATTTAAATCACCTTATATCCATTATTTTATGTTGGGGAATTAAAAACCTTTTTTAGATTTTCTATAAAAACACTTAAAATATTTATAACCTTAATATAATTCATTCTCTTAGGGCCCAAAATTCCAACAGCTCCGGTAGAGTTTCCATAAATCTTATACTTGGACGCAACCAGACTCAGATCATCTGTCCCCTCATCAAATATTTCAGGCCCAATCTTTATAATCAACTCATCATCCTCGGAAAGTTCCAGGAGTAATTTCATTAGTAGGTATTCGTTTTCTATTACTCTTAAAATACCTCTGATCTTCCTAAAATCTAAAAATTCCGGCTGCTGGAGCACTACAGCTGTCCCATGAACAAATAACCTATTATATAATAAATTTTCTTCAGTGCAACCCTTTATTATTGTTATTATCTTCTTAAGCAGCATTAATAAATATATATCACTCTCAGGTATATTTAGAGTTGAAATATCAATATCAACAATATTTTTATTTCTAAGTTGAGAATTTAATATATTAGTCACTCTTTGAAAATCCAGGGTATTATATGGTTCTCCAAGACTGAAACTTCTTTTATATACCCTGCCTGTATTTGTGATCAATACCAAGAGGAAATTGCTATCTTCAAATTTTAACAACTCAACATGCCTGAACCTACTCTGATATATTGCCGGTGCAACTATCATGGACAAATAATTTGTAAACTGGGAAAGCTGCTCAGTGGATTTCTGCAGGATTGCTTCCATTTCCATATCTTTATCAATATAGACCTCGGGCAGATTCTCTTTAGAGCCAGCACCTACTCTAATCCTTTCCGAAATTACACTATCAACATAAAATCTATACCCTCTATCCGAAGGTACCCTGCCCGCAGAAGTATGGGGATGAGTTAAATAACCCATTTCCTCAAGTTCTGCCATTTCCCTTCTAATAGTCGCAGAACTTAAATCCAGGTCTAAGTTTTTTGCAATACTCTGCGAGGATACTGGTTCAGCGTTGTCTATAAATTTTACAATAACCTTATTTAATATTTCTTTTTTTCTTTCTGAAAACTTCATATTAACCCTAAATAATTATTATTAACAATATATATAGTCCTTTATGTATCATATTCTTTATATCATTTATTGCTATCATAACGTTAATATGATACTATAAATTCAGGTTTTATCCATATAAAAACCTTATATATTATAGAAGAGATTCTTTGAAAATTAAATACTAACTTAAGATTATAACTTAAGTATAGGGGAGCATATGTTGCTGAGAGGGAAGCCCAGGAGCTACCGACCCTTAGAACCTGACCTAGATAATCCTAGCGTAGGGAAACTAATTAACAAAACTACTAATCCAGGTCAACAGGTTAGTAGTTTTTTTATTTTGTGGATTAAAACAGTTATTTTATAATTTAGAGCAATTATTTAATAGTTTGTAGAAAATTATATTTAAAACAAGGAAGTAAGGATACGGGTAATGGAAAAAAATAAAACAGGTAGGGCAATTATTGTTACAAATGGAGAGATTAAAAATCACAGCTTTCTTTATAAAATATTAACTGCTAAATATGGCTTGGGCTGCAAAGATACGGTTATTGCAGTAGATGGCGGAGCAGAAAACTGCCTTAAGATGAATTTAATTCCAGATATAGTTATTGGCGACATGGATAGTATTAAAAAAGACACAACCAGGCAGCTTAACTTAAAATCAAAAAAAATAAAATACATTTCTTCAAGCTCTATTAAAGATGAAAGCGATACGCAGCTTGCTGTTGAACATGCAGTTAATTTAAATGCTGGCAAAATTATAATTATAGGAGCCATGGGAGACAGAATTGACCATAGCTTTGCAAACCTGCTGCTTCTTTCATCTAATTTTTTAAAAAATATAGATATAAAAATATTAACTGAGAAAAATGAAATATTTGTTTTAAGAAGTTCAGGCAGTATTTTTGGGGGAATAGGGAAGACAGTCTCAATTTTCTCCCTGAGCCCATATACTTTCTTTATAAAAACAAAAGGGCTGCAATACAGTCTTAAGAATGAAAAATTGCTTTTCAGTCCAGCCCGGGGACTTAGTAATGTTTTTACAGAAGAAAAAGCTTATATTGAAATAAAGGAGGGTATGCTTCTTATAGTAAAAGAACTGTAGTTTAAAAAATTTCTTACAGTAACATTAAAAGATTAGGAGGTGAAAGAGATGAATAAAAATATAGCA
>JAUWCR010000101.1 GCA_030609215.1 Actinomycetes bacterium
TAAAATTTCTTTATTTTTTAAATGCTTTATATTATTTATAACAAAATTATTTACTGCAATAAGTTCACCTTCTCTATAAGAAAAAAGGCTCACAGCTGCCATACTTTTATCTATGTCCTTACTAACAGAAACAGCATCCCAACTATTTTTTCTACATATAAATATCCTTTGATTTGTAACAAGCCTGGTTATAGAATCAATTTTTTCCTTTATCTCTTCTGCCTTTTCAAATTCTTCATTCTCTACATATTTTTGCATTTCTGACTTAAGTATGTTAATTACTGCACTGTCTCTGCCCTTTAGAAATAATTTTATATAATTTATATTATCTCCATACTCTTTTTCAGAAACATTACCCACGCATGGTGCAGAACATAGATTAATATGGTAATTAAGACAGGGCATTCCCGCCGCTTTACCAGGTTTACTTTTCCTGCAATCTCTTATTTTAAATATCCTTCGCAGTATTTCTAAAGTATCCTTAGCTGCATTAACATTTGTATACGGCCCAAAATACCTTGCTGCTTTAATGTTTCTATCCCTTGTAATAAATACTCTGGGAAACTTTTCTTTTTCAGTTATTGCAATAAATGGATACGATTTATCATCTTTAAAACTTATATTGTATTTAGGTCTATTTCTTTTAATTAAATTACTCTCAAGAATTAAAGCTTCAATCTCATTATCTGTGACTACATAATCTATAGAATTTATCTTACCCACAAAGTAAGATATTATATGATACAAATTATCAGTACTCTCATTCTTTTGATAATAACTTCTTACCCTATTATATATATTATTTGCCTTACCAATATAAATAATCCTGCCACTGGAATCCTTAAAAATATATACTCCTGTTTTTCTTGGTAAAACACTTAAAGTTTTTTTAACATCCATTTGCTTTTTTAAAAACCCTTTTTAAAAACTTTCCCGTGTAGGAGGATTCATTTTCTGCTAATTCTTCAGGGGTACCTTCTGCCACAATCTCTCCTCCTTTATCGCCGCCTTCAGGTCCAAGATCAATTATATAATCTGCAGACTTAATTATCTCTAGATTATGCTCTATTATGACTACAGTATTTCCTGCTTCTACAAGCCTATTTAATATTTTAAGCAGTTTACTTATATCATCAAAATGTAGTCCTGTGGTAGGTTCATCCAGTAAATACAGGGTGCTGCCAGTACTTCTTTTAGATAACTCAGTTGAAAGCTTGACTCTCTGAGCTTCTCCTCCAGAAAGAGTTATTGAAGATTGGCCAAGTTTTATATATCCTAAACCAACATCACTGATAAATTCTAATTTCCTTCTGATTCTGGGTATATTTTTAAAAAATTTTAATGCTTCTTCCACAGTCATATTTAAGATATCATCAATATTTTTACCCTTATATTTTATCTCAAGAGTTTCTCTATTATACCTTTTACCTTTGCACACATCGCAGGGAATATAAACATCAGGCAAGAAATGCATTTCTATTTTTATCTCCCCATCACCTTTACATGCTTCACATCTTCCACCCCTGACATTAAAACTGAATCTGCCAGGCTTGTATCCTCTTATTTTAGAATCTATTATCCTTGAAAAAAGTTCCCTGATATATGTAAAAATACCAGTATAGGTTGCAGGATTAGAACGAGGAGTCCTGCCAATTGGAGACTGGTCAATTACTATTACTTTATCCAGGTTCTCATATCCAATAATACCAGCATGTTTTCCAGGTTTTTTAATAGAACGCATTAAAATATTAGAAAGAGCAGGATATAAAATCTCGTTTATTAATGTGCTTTTACCAGAACCTGAAACTCCTGTTACGGAAACCAGCTTAGCCAATGGGATACGAACATCAATATTTTTTAAATTATGCTCCCCCGCCTCTTTTATTGTTACATATGCCCCATTTCCATTTCTTCTTTTCGCCGGTATTGGTATGCTCTTTTCTTTTGACAGATACTTTCCTGTTATCGATTTTTCACATTTTAATATATCATTTAACTTTCCACTGAATACAATCTCTCCTCCGTGGACTCCTGCCCCAGGTCCAATATCTACGATGAAGT
Source organism: Actinomycetes bacterium (assembly GCA_030609215.1). Lineage (GTDB taxonomy): Bacteria > Actinomycetota > Humimicrobiia > Humimicrobiales > Humimicrobiaceae > JADHVM01. Next base: position 2,062 of record JAUWCR010000101.1, read on the forward strand.
CAGACTCTCTCATAGTTTCTTCATCATGTTCTATTACAATAATTGTATTACCCAGGTCCCTTAATCTCTTTAAAGCATTTATCAATTTCTTATTATCCCTCTGGTGCAGCCCAATACTTGGTTCATCCAGTATATATAAAACTCCAACCAAGCCTGAACCAATCTGGGTTGCAAGTCTTATTCTTTGGGATTCACCTCCAGATAATGTACCTGCCATTCTATTAATTGTTAAATAACCAATACCTACATCTTTTAAAAAGTTAAGTCTTTCATTAATTTCTTTAACCAGTCTTTCACCAATAATTTTCTGTCTATCAGTCAACTTTAAATTACTTAACCATTTAATAGATTCCTCAATTGTTAACTTGCAAAAATCGGCTATTGAAAATCCTGCAATCTTTATCGCAAGACTTTCCGGTCTGAGCCTTTCTCCATGACACGTACTGCAGGGTATCGAGCTTATCATTCTCTCAATCTTGCTCCTTTGACTTTCAGATTCTGTTTCTAAGTACCTCCTGCTTAAATTATTAGCAAGACCTTCAAACCTTAGCTGGTAATACCTTACATCTCCCTTATGGCTTACATACTTTACTTGTACTCTCTCTCCGCTTGTGCCATACAATATAATTTTCTTAAATTTTTCATCCAGCTCTTTATATGGAGTGTTTAGATTAAAACCATACTGATCTGCTAAACTCTTTATAATTTGAGAATAATAATTAGAATAGCTCATATTGAAGAAAGGAATTGCACCGTCAATTATACTCAGCTCAGGATTTTCAACAATTAACGATGGGTCAATTTCCTTTCTAAAACCCAGCCCTCCGCAATCCTTGCAAGCTCCATAGGGACTGTTAAATGAAAACATTCTTGGAGTTATTTCCTCAAAATTTATTCCGCAATTCACACAGGAGAAACTTTCTGAAAAACTAATAATCTCGCCGCTTTCAGTCAGTTCAATATATGCCAGCCCGCCACTTTCACCAAGAGAAATTTCAATATCTTCTGAAAGCCTTTTTTTAATACCTGGCTTTATCTTTAGTCTATCAACTATAATTTCAATATTATGTTTCTTATTCTTGTCCAGCTTTATATTAAAATTTTCCTGCAGCTCATGAACTTCCCCATCAACCTTTACTCTTATAAATCCATCTTTTCTAATATTTTCAAACGTCTTTAAATATTCACCTTTTCTGCCCCTTATAATTGGATAAAGAACCTGAAATTTTGTTCCATCCGGCATCTTAAGTATTTTATCCACTATCTGGTCTACAGTCTGTTTGGTAATTAGCCTTCCACATTTATAACAATACGGTGTTCCAATTCTTGCAAAAAGGACTCTTAAATAATCATAAATCTCGGTAATTGTTCCAACAGTAGACCTTGGATTTTTAGAAACTCCTTTTTGATTTATAGATACTGCTGGAGATAGGCCTTCTATCAAATCTACATCTGGCTTATCCATTTGTCCCAAGAATTGCCTGGCATAAGAGGAAAGCGACTCAACGTATCTTCTTTGCCCTTCAGCATAAATAGTATCAAAAGCAAGAGATGATTTCCCGGACCCACTAACTCCTGTAAATACTATAAATTTTTCTCTTGGAATTCTTAAATTTATATTCTTTAAATTATGTTCCCTCGCACCTTTGATAAAGATTTCTGGCTTCATTTTGTTTTTTTTGTATCAATGTTTAAAATTTTCTTTATTCTTTTTATCTCATCTCTAATTATGGCTGCTCTTTCAAAATTTAGTTCCTTAGCAGCTAAATTCATTTCTTCCTCAAGACCACTTATAATACTATCAATTTTTGATAAATCCATATCCAATAATTTTTCTTTTTCAAACTTTTCTTTCCTGTCTTTTACTTCATAGCTCTTCTTTGTCTTAACCTTTGATCTTATTCCACTTGCATATAATATATCTGATATATTTTTTGATATAGTTTTAGGTATTATATTATTCTTCTTATTATAATTGATCTGCAATCTTCTCCTTCGATTAGTTTCATTAACTGCATTTTTTATAGATTTCGTAATGTTGTCGGCATACATTATAACTGTTCCATCAACATTTCTGGCAGCTCTGCCAATTGTCTGGATTAAAGAAATCTCAGATCTTAAGAAACCTTCCTTATCTGCATCTAAAATAGCAACAAGAGAAACTTCGGGCAGATCAAGCCCTTCTCGAAGTAAATTTATACCAACAAGAACATCAAAGTCCCCTTTCCTTAATCCCCTCAATATTTCTATTCTTTCTATTGTATTTATTGTAGAGTGAAGATATCTAACCTTAATACTCCTGTTGGCTAAATAATCAGTTAAATCTTCAGCCATTTTTTTTGTAAGGGTGGTTATCAAAACTCTTTCCTTTTTCTTAATTCTTTTACTGATCTCAACTATTAAATCCTGGATTTGCCCTTCTGTAGGCCTTACTAAAACCTGAGGATCCACAAGTCCTGTTGGCCTTATTATTTGCTCTACAATAATACTTGAGACTTTTCCCTCATACGGACCAGGAGTAGCAGTCGTAAATATTATCCTTTTCGTCTTTTCCTCAAATTCTTCAAATCTTAGCGGTCTATTGTCTAAGGCAGAAGGAAGCCTGAACCCATAATCAACAAGATTCTGTTTCCTCGATCTGTCCCCTTCAAACATTCCTCTTACTTGCGGAACAGCAATATGAGATTCATCAATAATTGTAAGAAAATCTTCAGGGAAAAAATCAATTAATGTATTTGGAGGCTCCCCTGGTTTCTTGCCAAGAATATGTCTGGAATAATTTTCTATTCCACCACAAAATCCCAATTCAGAAATCATTTCCATATCATATTTTGTTCTAGACTCTAACCTTTGAGCTTCAACTAGTTTGCCTTCCTTTTTAAAATATCTAACTCTCTCTATTAGTTCCTCCTCAATACTCTTTAAAGCCCTTTTAACCCATTCCACAGTAGTTAGAAAATGGGTAGCAGGAGATATAATTACCATCTCTACATCCTTGTAAATTTCTCCTGAAACAGGATTAAATTCTGTTATTCTTTCTATCTCATCTCCATATAGTTGAAGTCTTACTGCACTATCCTGGTAAGCTGGAAATATTTCAAAAATATCACCCCTGACTCTGAATTTACCCTGGGTAAAGTTATAAGCATTTCTTTCGTATCTGATATTAACAAGATTATTGATTAATTTTTCTCTTGGGTATTCCTCCCCTTTACCTATAATTATCCTTTGTTTTTCGTATTCAGAAGGAGAACCAAGACCATATATACAAGATACACTGGCAACTATTATTACATCATCCCTTGTATAAAGTGAATTAGTAGTAGATAACCTTAGCTTTTCTATTTCTTCGTTTATGGATGTATCTTTTTCAATATACATATCTTTGTTTGGAATATAAGCTTCAGGCTGGTAGTAATCATAATAACTTACAAAATATTCAACTTTGTTATCTGGAAAAAATTCCCTAAACTCGCTACAGAGTTGAGCAGCAAGAGTTTTATTTGGAGCCAGCACCAGAGTAGGAAGTTGAACCTCTTTGATAACATTAGCTATTGTGTAGGTTTTTCCCGAGCCTGTTACCCCGAGTAAGATCTG
>JAUWCR010000134.1 GCA_030609215.1 Actinomycetes bacterium
GTTCCATGAGCATTTATATACTCGACCTCTGCCAGCTTAACATTACCCTCCTTTAAGCAATTTTTCATACATCTTGCAATATTTTCTCCTGATTCCTCAAGAGCAGTCATGTGATATGCTTCACCTGAAAGGCCGTACCCAAACATTTCACAATATATTTTTGCTCCCCTGCTTACAGCATGTTCCAGTTCTTCTAAAATCAATACACCTGCCCCTTCACCAATTACAAATCCATCTCTATCTCTATCAAATGGCCTTGAAGCTTTCTCGGGCTCATCATTTCTACTTGAAAGAGCCTGCATGTTTGAAAACCCAGCCATTCCTAACGGAGTTATGGGCGCTTCGCTGCCTCCTGCTATCATAGCCTCAGCGCTGCCTCTTTTTATAATCTCAAATGCATCTCCTATTGCATTAGAACCTGCTGCACAAGCTGTGGTTGTTGAACTAACAGGACCTGCTGCTCCAGTTATAATAGAAACATGAGCAGAAGCCATATTAGCAATAATCATTGGAATTAAAAAAGGGCTTACTCTATTAGCACCTTTTTCTAATAGAATTTGATATTGTTCCTCTATAGTTTTTAATCCCCCAATACCACTGCCTATATAAACTCCGACATTACTACAATTAATGCTGTCTATTTTTAAACCGCTATCTTCTACTGCTATATTTGCTGCAGCAACGCCAAGCTGTGAAAATCTGTCCATCCTTTTAGCTTGTTTCACACTCATGTAATCCTTTGGTTCAAAATCTTCTATTTGTGCAGCTATCCTTGAAGAAATTTTACTGACATCAAATCTTTTCACTCTGCTAACACCTGATTTGCCAGAAATTAAACTTTCCCAATAATTTTTAATGGTTGATCCTAAAGGCGTTACCACACCCATTCCTGTTATTACTACTCTTCTCTCATTATTATTCTTACTTTTCATTACCCTCTTCTCTTTTTATTACTGCATTTTTCCATTATATAATTATAAAATTTGCTGCTAATTTCAAAGTAAATAAAAAATTATATACCCATGCCTCCATCTAAATTTAATACTGTTCCTGTCATGTAATCCGAATCTTCACTTGCCAGAAAAAGTACTGCCCTGGCTACATCATCCACGCTTCCTAATTTTCCAGTAGGTATCATACTTATTAATTTTTCTTTTATTTCCTGATCCAGTTTGCCGGTCATCTCAGTCTCTATATATCCCGGAGCAATAGCATTAACTTTGATGTTTCTACTGGAAAGTTCCTTGGCAAGAGATTTTGTAAGTCCTATTATCCCAGCTTTTGATGCTGAATAATTACACTGTCCTGCATTGCCATGAACTCCAACTATAGAGGATATATTTATAATTTTTCCACTTCTTTTTTTCATCATATGCCTGACTATATGTTTAGAACATATAAATGCTCCAGTTAAATTTACTGCTATTACCTTATTCCAGTCCTCTAAAGCCATCCTCATAATCAAGTTATCTATAGTAATCCCAGCATTGTTTACAAGAATATCAATTCCTTGCTGAGCAGCTGCAATTTCATCAATAATTTTTTTTACTTGATCCTCGTTAGTTATATCGACTTTGTAAAAATAGACATTATCTTTCCCAAAATTAGATTTAAATTTGCCTAAAACTTCAGCTCCATCACTTTCATTTATATCAAAAATATATGTAATTGCTCCTTCTTTTAAAAAGTACTCGCAAATTTTTCTACCTATTCCTCTTGCCCCTCCAGTAATTATACTGACTTTGCCATTAAGCATCATTAGTCAATCCTTTCTCTTTCAAGAAACTCCCTAAATTAATAATATCATCCCAATCACTTGTATTAAATATTGAGACATCCTTAATACCATTTTTTAAAGCGATTCTTTTTACAAGCTCACCCAACACTCTCCCAGGTCCTATTTCTATAAAGATTTTTAAATTCTTTTTCAGTAAATATTCTATACTTTCAACCCACTTTATTGGATTAATTAGCTGTTTTACCAGTACATTTCCTACATCATCTTTTCCAATATATGAAACTTCAGTTGTGGAAAAAAAATTATATTTAAAATCACTAAATAAAATATTGTCCTTTATAAATCTTTCCAGATTTTTTGATACTTCAAGCATTAAATTACAATGAGAAGCAATACTAACCTTCAGCGGGATCACTCTTTTTGCGCCTTTCTGTTTTAACTTAACTGAAGCTGACTCTAAATCTTTCCTGTACCCGCTTATTACAATTTGGGAATAATCATTGTAATTTGCAATGAAAACCTTACCTGTGTAATCTTTTAAAACATCTAAAATCTTACATTTGTCCAGACCAATAACCGCTGCCATTCCGCCATTTATGTTATTATTTCCCATGATTTTACCTCTAAACACAACAAGTTCTGCTCCTTTTTTAAAATTTAGTGCACCGCAACTAAAGAGTGCACTATATTCACCAAGACTATGCCCTAACACTGTATCAATACAATCATTCTTTAAAGAAAAACTATCTAAAATATAACTAAAAATAGCACAGCTTAAAGTATAAATAGCAATCTGACTAAATTGTGTTTTCTGTAGAAGAACCCCTTTATTATCTTTGTTATTAATAATATCTAAAATTCTCTGCCCTGCAACTTCACTTGTAATATTAAAATATTTCTTATATTCAGTATTATTGCTTAAAAATTTATTCCCCATATGCAGACTCTGCGAACCCTGTCCAGGAAACATAAGAACAATTTTATTTGTTCTATTTTCATCCATATCGCCCTTACGATCTATTGAATGTTTTAACTCTTTAATATTTTTTATCCAATTGCAAACATTATATCTGCAGAACAAGCAAGTTCCCCATCTACAGTTGCTCGACCCTTTGCTTTCCCAATATTTCTTCTGAATTTCTCCATTTCTACCTCAATTACCAATTTATCTCCCGGCTTAACAATCTTTTTAAACCTTGCTTTATCTATCCCTGCAAACAACACTATTTTACCCTTATTTTCAGGAAGCATGAGAACTGATACTGCACCTGTCTGAGCTATAGTTTCTACTATAAGAACACCCGGCATTATAGGATTAGATGGAAAATGACCCTTAAAATAATATTCATCTTTGCTAACATATTTAATACCTTTAATGCTCTTTCCTGGATCAATCTCTATAATTTCATCAATTAATAGAAATGGGGATCTATGAGGAATTAACTTTTCAATATCTTTTTTGGTTAATTTATTCATTATAGTATTTCCCTTTGCAATGTATTTACTAAAAGACCATAATTGATCAGTATTTGCTAATCCATTTGATTTCATAATTTAGACGTTTCAATATTTCTATAGTTTCATTAAAATTACTTCCAATCACACAATGTGATATAATCCAAATAATTTATTCTATATTTATTGCATTTTTTTTATTTCTTGTTTGATAATAACCTTTAAATATTTATTAATATTGTATATAATTATGTGATTAGTTGTTATCATTAAATAATTTAAGTAATTATAAAAACTTAATAATATATTAATATATACTTGATTTAATTCCTTTGTAAGATATAGACTTGATTTATTAATATTAAATATGTATAATAAATAAATGTTATAAAGAATTAATAACCTATTATATTAAATATTTATTTAAAAGTTTGCAAACTTTTACTTACAGTAAAAAATGAAAAACAATAATGAATCAATAAAAAAAGCCCTGGAAGAAAGGGAAATTAGATACAGAAACCTTGTTGAAGGATTAAATGAAGCTATATATCGTATGTCCCTGCCTGATGGTAATTATGAGTATTTTAGTCCTGCAGTAAAGAAAGTCTTTGGGTATAGTGCAAAAGAATTTCTAAATAATCCCCTACTTATAAGAAAGATAATCCATCCTGACTTTAAAAATTACTTTAAGGAAAAGTGGGCTGAACTTATAAGCGGAAAAGTACCTCCAGTATATGAATATAAGATAATTGATCCAAAAGGAAAACACAGATGGATTATACAATCAAATAAAGGAGTATTTGACAGTAATGGTAATATTTCTGCAATAGAAGGTATCTGTAGAGATATAACAAAACAAAAGGAAGCAGAAGATAAACTAGCTAAATCTGAAGATAGGTTAAGAAAACTTTTTGATACTTCTCCTATTTATGTAGTAACATTAAATAAAACAGGTATAATCACATCATGTAACAAATCTTTACTAAAACATTTTAAGAATACTAAAGAGAATGTAGTTGGCAAGCATTTTGCAAAATTAAGCTTTTTATCCCTAAAAGATATTCCTAAATATTTAAAAATATTTGCTTCTGTTATAAGTGGGAAGAATATAAAACCGTTTGAAATTAGCTGGAAGCATACAGATGGTAAAATATATTTTTGTGAACTTTTTGTTAGTACCATAAAAATAGCAAATAAAATTACAGGCTTACAAATAGTATTAAATGATATAACAAGCCGCAAAAAAATAGAAGACTTAACTAAAATACATCGCGACCTTATTATCAAACTAAGTAGCATTTCTGATATTAAAGAAGCACTTAAAGTATGCACCGATACAGCTATTAAGGCTACAGGAATGGATTGCGGTGGAGTCTATCTTCTTGATATAAAAACACAAGATATAAATCTTTCATATTCAAAAGGGCTGCCTAATAGTTTTATAAAGAGTGC
>JAUWCR010000207.1 GCA_030609215.1 Actinomycetes bacterium
ATTGTAAGTATCCTGTTACTTTTAGAACACAGATACTTTATATTTAGACAAAATTTATCATTATATTTCTTCTCTAAATTCTTAATTTCTAAGACCTTTTCAGCCAAGTCCCACCCTCTTTTTGTTGAATTAATGTTAAAACTAAATACACTCCGAATGTTAAAACCAGAAGTATTATAACTAATGCAATTGCAACATCAAATTTACCCATCCTAACATTCTGAACAGTTGCAGTAGTTAATACTCTAGTCTCTCCCTTAATATTGCCGCCAACCATAATAACAGCACCTACCTCAGAGATTACTCCACCAAAACCAGCCATGATTGCAGCAAGGGCAGGTAGTCTTGCTTCTCTAATTAATATCCATAGAACCTGAAACCTATTTGCCCCAAGAGATAATGCCTGGAGTTTCATTTTAGGATTTATTTGCTGAACTGAAGCTAAAGTAATACCTGCAATTATAGGTGCTGCTATAATTATCTGAGCTACAACCATGGCAGCTGGCGTATACATAATCTCTAAAAAACCGAGAGGACCACTCCTCCATATAAACAATGCGACTATAAGGCCTGCAGCAACTGGCGGTATCCCCATACCTGTATTTATTACCGAAGTAACAAATTTCTTCCCTGGAAATTTATTTAATCCAACAGCAATGCCTATAGGTATGCCAAAGATCATTGAAAAAAATACAGCAGAACCCGATACCTTAATAGTTAGAAATAAAATTTCATAGACCTCTCTATCTCCAGAAAATATCAGAATAAATGCTTTTTTTATTCCTTCCCATATAATATCCATAAAATAACCTCAAACAACCTAATGAACTAAATAAAGATATGGATGAGCTAAGATATTATACACATATAAATAATCTTAAAAAGCTCATCCACCTAAATTTATTTAATATTGCCAGATTTTTAATCTAAAGTAAAAGCCTAATTAAAAACTACTTTATCACATCAGGATAAAATAATGGCTGTCCGTACTTTTCTACTCCAAACTCTTTTATTATCGCTTGTCCTTTCTCTCCTGTTATAAAATCAGCAAAAGCACATGCTCCTTCATAATTTATATCAATATCCTTATGCTTGTCTGGATTTACTGGTATAACTCCATAAGGATTAAATAAAATTTCATCACCTTCTACAAGAATAATTAGGCTTAAAGTCTCCTCCTGTGAAAGATAAGTCCCTCTATCAGTCATTGTGTATGCCTGCTTTTCATCAGCTATTCTAAGAGTAGCACCCATACCTTGACCGCTTTCTACATACCAATCACCCTGTGGGCTTATTCCTGCATTTTCCCAGATTTTTAGTTCCTTTTTATTTGTGCCAGAATTATCCCCTCTTGAGACAAAAAGATTCTCAGTTTCTGATACTGCCTGAAATGCTTCTCCGGCTGATGACATACCTTTTACAGCAGCTGGATCACTCTCTGACCCTATAATAACAAAGTCGTTATGCATAACATCTTTCCTGCCAATTCCATATCCTTCTTCCACAAATTCATCTTCAGATGATCTTGCGTGAACTAATATGACATCTGCTTCCCCTCTTTCTCCCATAGCAATTGCCTCACCTGTACCAACAGCAATAGGCTTTACCTTAAATCCTGTTTCCTCTTCAAATGCTGGCAGCAGCTCATCCAGCAATCCGCTATCATAGGTACTGGTAGTTGTAGCTAAAATAACTTCGGTATTAATCTTTTTACTGCACGATAGTAAAAAAACATTAAAAGAAACCAGTATTGATAGAATAACAAATCCTACCAGCAGTAGCTTAAAATTCCTAAGGATCTTATTACTGCCAATCTTCTTTGTCCTATCATTGATTTTCCCAAACACAGACTCCAGTTTAATAAACATACTTACCTCATATCTCCCTTCTTCTTAAATATTACCTTTTTAGTTAACACTTTATAACCAGTATCTATTCTTTAAATAATATCCCTCCTTCATGTAACCTCATTTTTTCTATTTAATCCAAAATCAGACATCTTTCCTATGGTTCTCTCATCTTCATTATCACCTCTTCACTATCATTTTTAAAATCATATTTCCAGATACTTAAGGATAAACTTAAATTTTAACCTATTAACCATTAGGCCATAAAAAAAACCAGCAAGAAGATTGCTGGTTTCTATAAAAACTTATAAAGTTTCCAACATCTCCTTTCCAAATAACGGGAGGCTAATCTGTTTCCAAAACTAACCCTATCGCTCAAAAATCCTTAGTAGTTTTAATTCTCATATTAACGTTCTGCTACCTTAGGATAGTTGAGTCGGAGACAATATTTAATTTTTAAACGTTTCCCTTAACAGTGATTTTTGATTATATTATTTTTAAAAAATATTCGCAAATACAAATCAAATTTGTTTTAGATTTTTAATCACTATTGCACTCTTTGATTATAAGTGTAGACCTGTAAATCTTTAGATTCCTATCTCTTTAATATGTTCTTTGCCCTATTCTCAATCCATTCTAAATCTGTATCCTTAGGGGCATAACCTGTTTCAACTGCAGCTTTTGCAACACTTACCGCAACTGCAGGCAGAACACGCCTGTCAAATGGTTTTGGAATAATATAATCTTCTCTTATTTCATCAGATATAGTATCAGCAAGAGCTCTAGCTGATGATAACTTCATTTCCATATTTATGTCCTTTGCATTTGCATCCAGTGCTCCCCTAAATATCCCTGGAAATCCAAGTACATTATTTACCT
>JAUWCR010000067.1 GCA_030609215.1 Actinomycetes bacterium
TGTTCAATTTCAGGGTAAAAAGATACCTCAATTGAAAGATGTGATTGGTACGAATATATGTCAAATCGGTATATGTTTTGATAAAAGAACTGATACTTTAAAAATATTTTCGGCTATAGATAATTTGTTGAAGGGAGCTGCCGGGCAAGCTGTTCAAAATATGAATATTGCATTTGGATTTGATGAAAGAGAAGGCTTAATATTTAACGGTTTGTTTTCATAGAAGATATATAAAATAGAAAGAAAAAAAAGTTTTTTAATATAAAAAAATAGGTTAAAAGTAAGTAAATTATAATCATGGGTAATATGGAAATAAATAAGAGAAAAATAGAATTCTATTCTAATAATAAAAAAAATACCGGGGATGAATATATAGGCAAGGCTAAAGTACTGCTTGAATCATTACCTTATATAAAGGAATATTTTAATAAAATAGTAGTTGTAAAAATTGGTGGAACAATGATGGAAAATGATTCAGTTCTAAAGAGTGTTCTAGATGATGTTATTTTAATGAAATATGTTGGGATAAAGGTTGTATTAATACATGGCGGAGGTAAACAGATAACAGATCTTATGAAAGAGAAAGGACTGGATGTAAAATTTATAGATGGAATGAGGGTAACTACAAAAGAATCAATGGATATAGTAAAAATGGTACTCATAGGTAAGATTAGTACTAAAGTAGTTTCTTTTTTAAATGAACATGGCAAGGAAGCTATCGGGATATCGAGCAATGATGCCAGTTTTATAAAATGTAGGAAAAAAATATATAAGAAAAATGGAAAAGATATTGATTTAGGATATGTTGGGGAGATAATAGACATTGATTCTAATTTTATTGTAAATATCTTAGATAATGGGTATATTCCAGTTATAACGTCACTTGGAACAGATGTTAATGGAAATATTTATAATATTAATGCTGATTCCTGTGCTTATAAAATAGCTGTCTCTCTAAAAGCAAAGAAAATGATCTTACTAACTGATGTTGATGGTATTATTTATTTTTCGGTTGGTAGGAAAAAGCTTGTATCAAGATTAACGTCTGAAAAATGTCTTGATATGATAAAAAGTGGTGGAATAAGATCAGGTATGATTCCAAAGGTTATGTCATGCATAGATGCATTACATAGTGGTGTTTCCCGAACTCATATTTTAAATGGGACAAAGGCTCACTCAGTTTTAGTAGAAATCTTTACTGATAAAGGTATTGGAACAATGATAACAACATAGCAGGCTTGCTTTAGAGTAAAAATGATAAAAGAATGAATGGAAGGTTAGAATTTATGAAAACAGAGGAAATGGATAAGAATTTAGAAATTTATAATGAAGGCAGTAAATATTTAATGAATACTTATAGCAGACTGCCAGTTGTTTTTGTAAAAGGAGAAATGCAATATTTATGGGATGCTAATGGTCAAAAATATCTGGACTTCATTGCTGGATATGGATGTCTTAATGTAGGGCATAGCAATAAATTTGTGATGGGGAAATTAAAAAAACAAATTGATAACATTATCCAGTCTTCTAATGTTTATCATAACAAAACACAGGTTGAACTTGCAAAAAAACTCTGTAATCTAACAGATTTTGGTGAAAAAGTTTTTTTTGCAAATAGTGGTACTGAAGCTATAGAGGGAGCTATAAAACTGGCAAGAAAATTTTCAAGGGATAAATACAATTCTGACAAGTACAGGATTATTTCTTTTTATAAATCATTTCATGGAAGAACATTAGGTGCTCTTTCTGCAACAGCCCAGACTAAGAAACAGGAAGTATTTAAACCTCTTATTGAAGGTTTTGATTATGCAAGGTTAAATGATATTAATTCAGTTAAGGGAAAAATTAATAAAAATACATGTGCAATCCTAATTGAGCCAATACAAGGTGAAGGTGGAATTAATATAAGTGATAAAAAGTTTTTAACATGGATTAGAAAGATATGTTTTGAAAATAAAATACTTTTGATTCTTGATGAAGTACAAACAGGTTTTGGTAGAACTGGAGAAATGTTTGCTTATCAAAATTATGGGATAAAACCTGATATTATGGTAATAGCAAAGAGCCTGGGTGGAGGTATGCCCATTGGAGCAATAATTTCAACTGATGATATAAGTTCAGCATTTAATCCGGGAGACCATGGCTCAACCTTTGGTGGAAATGCAGCATCTTGTGCGGCAGGATGTGCAGTAATTGACTATATTCTTAAAAATGGCCTGATTGATAAATCAAGGGAAGTGGGAAAATATTTCTTAAATAAGTTAAAGGAAATTAAGAAAAAATATACCATAATTAAAGATGTAAGAGGAATAGGATTAATGCTGGCAATGGAATTTAGGGAGGAAGTAGCTGATATTTTAGTAAGGAATGCGTTAAAAGATTATATTATTCTAAATAAAGTTTCAGATTCTATTTTAAGGTTTTTGCCTCCGCTTATGATAACAAAGGATAATGTAAATATATTGATGGAATGGTTAGATAAAAATATTGGAGACTTACAAAAATGAAAAATTTATTAGATAAAAAGCATAAAGATCTACTGACTTTAAAAGATTACACAAAAGAAGAGATTGAGAATATATTAAAGCTTGCAGCTGAGGTCAAAAAGGATGGAAAGCTATACAAAGATTTATTAAGTGGTAAGAGTCTTGCAATGCTTTTTGATAAACATTCCACAAGGACAAGGCTTTCTTTTGAAGTTGGAATATCACAGCTTGGCGGGAACAGTATTTATTTGGATTCAAAAAACTTGCAGATAAATAGGGGCGAGACTCTTGGAGATACAGCAAAAGTCTTTTCAAAATATCTTGATGGTGTAATTATAAGGACATACAGCCAGAAAACAGTGGAAGTTTTTGCAAAGGAAAGTACGATTCCAGTGATTAATGGATTGACCGACCTTTATCATCCGTGCCAAATTTTATCAGATTTATTTACTATTTACGAACTTGGGCTTTTAAAAAAAGATTTAAAATTTACTTATGTTGGAGATAGCAACAATGTACTAAATAGCTTGCTAATTGGTTTTACGATGCTGGGGCTAAATATAACAGTTGGGTGTCCAGAAAAGTGCAAGCCTTTAAAAGAAGTAATAAATTATATTAAAAAACAGTCTGAAATAAGTGGTAGTAATTTTAAAATTGTATATGACCCATTGGAAGCAGTAGCTGATGCTGATATTGTGTATACAGATGTGTGGGTTAGTATGGGTGATAAGGAATCTGCTGGGAAAATTAAAGAGTTAAAGGATTTTCAGATTAATTTGAAATTATTATCTTACGCCAAACCTGATGCAAAAATTATGCATTGCCTGCCAGCGCATAGGGGGGAAGAAATAACATCAGAAGCTATAGATGGCAGTAATTCTATTGTATGGGTTCAGGCAGAAAACAGGTTACATGCTCAAAAAGCACTGCTTGTATATTTATATTCAATATAATTTTTATTAGAGACTAAAGTGTAAAAAAAATGAATAGATTAGACAGATTAAAAGCTATTAGAGAAATTATTAAAGACAAGAAAATATATTCCCAGGAAGAATTGATGGAGGAGTTACATAACAGAGACTATAATGTAACGCAATCTACAGTTTCGAGGGATATAAGCTACCTGCATCTAACAAAAGTAAGAAGATGTGGAGAACGCGGGCACTATATATATAGAGATAAGTATTCTGTTAGTCCGCAGATTAGCATTGAAAGGGTGAAAAACAAATTTAAGGAAAATGTATTAGTTATTAATAAAGCTAATAATATATTAGTCATTAAAACTACTCCTGGCGAAGCTCAGGGAGTAGCTGTTATAGTTGATGGAATGAATTTTGAAGAAATACTTGGAACAGTCGCAGGAGATGATACTATCATTTGTGTTATTGATAATAATGAAAATGCTGAAAAGATATTAAAATTATTTCAGGAATTATAAAAAAATATTGTATAAAAGGTGATATGTAAATGAAAGGTAAAGTAGTCTTAGCTTATTCCGGTGGTCTTGATACATCAGTATCTGTAAACTGGTTAAAAGAAAATTATAATATGGATGTAATAGCAGCACTGGTTGATTGCGGGCAGCCTGATGATTTAAATGAAGTTTATGATAGGGCAGTTAGTTCAGGAGTATGTAAAGCAATAATAATTGATGCTAAAGATGAATTTGTAAATGATTTTATTTTTCCTTCAATTAAAGCTAATCTAAAATATGAAAAAAATTATCCACTTGCAACTGCCCTTGCTAGGCCATTAATAGTTAAAAAATTAGTTGAAGTGGCAGATAATGAAGGAGCAGAGGCAATTGCTCATGGATGCACTGCAAAAGGCAATGATCAGGTAAGGTTTGATGTAGGTATAAGGAGTTTAAACCCAAAGTTAAAAATTATTGCTCCCTTAAGAGAGTGGAATTTATCAAGGGAGGAAGAGATAGAATATGCTGAAAATCATGGAATTAAGATAAATGTAACCAAAAAGAGTCCTTATAGTATTGATGAAAATCTATGGGGTCGAAGCATTGAGTGTGGTGTTTTAGAAGATCCATGGAATGAACCTCCCGAAGAAATATATAAGTGGACAAAGATTAGCAAAAATATCGGGGATTGTGAATATATTGAACTGGAATTTGAAAATGGTGTTCCGATAGCTATTGATGAAGAAAAAATACCACTAATAAAGATTATAGAAAAAATAAATAAGATTGCAGGTTCATTTGGAATTGGAAGAATAGATATGGTTGAAAATAGGCTTGTAGGAATAAAATCAAGGGAAATATATGAATCTCCGGCTGCAGAGTTGCTGATTGAGGCTCACCGCCAGTTAGAGAGTCTTGTCCTGGATAGGGACCTTGTGCATTATAAATATTTGATTGAAGAGAAAATGGCAGAGATGATTTATTACGGGCTTTGGTTTACACCTCTTATGGATTGCTTGAAAAAATTTATAGAAGAAAGCCAGAAGTTTGTTTCTGGAATAATTAAAATTAAACTTGAGTATAAGAGTTTTTCAGTGATAGGAAGAAAATCAATATATTCTTTATATGATGAGAAGCTTGCTACTTATAACAAGGAAGATGTATTTGACCCCAAACATTCTGAAAGTTTTATAAAAATATGGGGTTATCCTTATGAAATATTAGGAAAAAAAGGAAGAATAAATGGAAAAGATATGGAAAGGTAGAATTAATAAAGACACTAATAGTAATGTAGAAAAATTTACAAGTTCTTTAAATGTGGACAAAAGTCTTTATATGTATGACGTTATGGGAACTATTGCTCATGTGGCTGGACTTAAGAAGATAGGGATAATTACTGATAATGAGCTTAAGAAAATATCTAAAGGCTTAAAAGAAGTTACAAAGAAGATAAAATCAGAAGAGATTCTTGTATCAGACCAGTATGAAGACATACATAGCCTTATTGAATATGAACTGGAAAAAGTGATTGGAGAGCTTGCAAAAAAAATTCATACAGGTAGAAGCAGGAATGATCAAATAGTGCTTGATGAGAAATTGTTTGCCAAAGATGCAATAATTAATACTATAGATAAAGTTTTAAGTCTGCAGGAGAATATAATAAAAATTGCCCAAAAGGAAATAGATATTATTATTCCTGCATATACTCACATGCAGAAAGCTCAGCCTGTGCTACTATCACATTATTTATTGTCATTCTTTGAAAAATTTAACAGGAATGTGCGCAGTCTTTTTAGAAATTTTGAAGACTGTGATTATCTTCCTTTAGGAGCTGCGGCATGTACGGGCAGCGGGTATGAGTTGGATAGAAAATTACTGAAAAAATTACTTAAATTTAAAAATACTGATTCCAATAGTATGGATATTGTTGGAAATAGGGATTTTATAATGGATTTTATATATTCCTTAAGTAAAATTATGCTGAATCTAAGTAGATTTTGTGAAGATTTGATTATGTTTAATACAAATGAGTTTTCTTTTATAGAAATAGATGAAGCTTTCTGTACCGGCAGTAGTATAATGCCGCAAAAAAAGAATCCTGATATTCTAGAGCTGATACGCGGTAAAAGCTCCCTTATTATTGGAAGTCTTATGCAGTCTATGATTTTAATGAAAGGGTTGCCTTCGACTTACAATAGAGATCTTCAGGAGGATAAAAAAATTATGTTTGGCGCCTACCAGGAAACTATAGACAGTATTGAAATATTCTCCCAGTTACTTAAAAAAATAAAATTTAATAAGGCAAGAATTAAAGAAAGCTTAAGCAGGGGTTTCTTGGAAGCAACTGATATTGCTGACTATCTTGTAAAAAAAGGTGAAAGTTTTAGAAAGTCTTATAATATTGTAGGAAAAATAGTAAAAAATTGTGTTGATAACAATATTTCCTTTGGAGATTTAACAATAGAGGAGCTTAAGAATTATTCATCTTATTTTAGTAGCGATATTTATGAAATGGTAAAAATTGAATCATGCATTTCTAACAGGAAAGTGGATTGCGGGACAAGTAAAAAAAATGTACTTGAGAAGATAGAATCAGGGAAAAAGATAGTAAATAAATTATATTCTAAACAAAAAAGGTTGTTTGAGCAAATACCGGAGTTAAATTTTTTGTTTAATTTGCATAAAACCATATAATAAAGCTTTAAGATAGATCTTTCTTTCTAATTCTAAATGAGAACCAGTATGAAAAAAATAGAGTTAACAGCACCGGCAGGTGGATGGGACCAGTTAGCTGCAGCAATAAATGCAGGTGCAGATTCTGTATATCTTGGCTATAGAAAATTTGGGGCAAGAGCATATGCTAAAAATTTTGACTTAAAGCAGTTAAAAAGAGCTATAGAATTTGCTCATAAAAATAATGCAAAGATATATTTGACGTTAAATACACTAATAAAAGATAGTGAAATAGAAGAGGTTATTTTCTTCTTAAAGGATTATGTCCAGATTTGTACTGATGGTGTTATAATTACTGATTTTGGTA
>JAUWCR010000004.1 GCA_030609215.1 Actinomycetes bacterium
AAAGGTGTGCACGAGCCTTACAGAATGCTAACTTCAAGAAACGAGTACAGGCTTTATCACAGGCATGATAATGCAGATGTAAGGATGGTAAAATTTTTAAAAATATTAGGTTTTAAAGAAAAAGCATCAAAGATTTGCAAAAAGTATAAAAAAATTGAAAGCGTAATTGAGGAGATTAAAAAGAGTAAAAGCTTAAAAGATAAAAATTTAATTGAGGAAATTAAACAGGATAAAATAAAAATAAGTGAGATTAACAATATAAAAAATATGTTTAATTTGGATGACGTGGAAATTAAGAGTGTTCTTATAAATATGAAGTATAGGACTTATATAGATAGAGAAATTAATAATATAAATAAGGTGAGAAGTAATATAAACATAAAAATCCCTGAGGATATTGAATACAGCAAAGTAAATAATATATCAAATGAAGCAACTAAAAGTTTAAAAATAAAAAAGCCAACAACACTGGGGCATGCAACAAGAATTGAAGGAGTCGGCCCGGCAGATGTTTTTTCTTTGCTTTGTCATATAAAGAATGTTTCACGTGAAACATAGGGTAGTTTAATGGAAATTATTATATATAAAATATGGGAAAGTTATGAAATTTGATGTAATTGTGGTTGGCGCAGGACATGCGGGTTGTGAAGCTGCACTGGCTGCTGCAAGACTTGGTCTAAAGACTTTAGTAATTACTATAAATTTGGATAAGATTGCCCTTATGCCATGTAACCCAGCTATTGGTGGACTGGGGAAAAGCCAGTTGGTAAAAGAAATAGATGCATTAGGTGGAGAGATGGCAAAAGCAGCAGATAAAACGTTAATACAAATAAAGGTTTTAAATAGAAGCAAGGGGCCTGCAGTTCAAGCATTAAGAGCACAAATAGATAAGAAAGAATATGAAATGCAGATGAAAAAGACGCTTGAAAACACTGAAAATTTAACTTTAAGGCAGGGAACTGCAAGCAAGATTATTGCTGGCAAGGATAGGACAATAGAGATTTTTATAGAAAGTGGTATGAAATTTATTGCCAAAGCAGTAATTATTACTTCCGGGACATTCTTAAGAGGAAGAATAATAATTGGCAAGAGAGATTACAAAGCCGGCAGGATGGGAGAATATGCAGCAATGAATTTAACAAGCAGTCTTAAAGAAATTGGATTTAGGATGGATAGGTATCAAACTGCTACACCTCCCAGGGTTGACAGGAGAACAATAGATTTTTCAAAAACAACTATTCAGCCAGGAGAATCAAATCCTATAAGCTTTTCATGTTGGAATGAAGATAAAGTCTATGATAATATTCCAAGCTACTTAACATATACTAATGAAAAGACTCATAAAGTAATAAGGGATAATATAGATAAATCTCCGATAAAATCTGGCATGATAAATACTCACGGGCCAAGACATTGTCCATCGATTGATAGGAAAGTCATTAATTTTGAAAGCAAGAAAAGGCATCCTGTTTTCATAGAACCTGAAGGAAGATATACAAATGAGGCATACCTGCAGGGATTAACAACGAGTATGCCGGCAGAAATTCAACAGAAAATATTAAGAACAGTAAAAGGCTTAGAGAATGTAAAAATAATTAGACCTGGTTATGCTGTTGAGTATGATTTTATAATTCCTAATCAATTAAGCGCCACTTTAGAATCAAAAATGATTGAGAATTTATATTTTGCTGGTCAAATAAATGGAACTTCTGGTTACGAAGAGGCTGCAGCACAGGGATTTATTGCAGGAGTAAACGCTGCTTTGAAAATATTATCAAAGGAACCGTTGATAATGAAGAGAAGCAATAGCTTTATTGGGGTACTGGTAGATGATCTTATAACAAAAGAATTATATGAGCCTTACCGTATGTATACTTCAAGAGCTGAATTTCGGCTTTCATTAAGACCTGATAATGCAGATATCAGGTTAAGCGGGGAGGGTTATAGAATAGGATTAATTAGTAAGGAGCAATACGGAAAGGTGGTTGAAAAGAAAAGAAAGATAGAGAAATTAATTAAGGAGTTTAAAAGTATATCTATAAGTCCCGTAGTAAAAAACAATGAATTTTTAAGTGAAATTAAAACCTCTACGATTAATAGTTCAATAAGTATTTATAAGTTATTAAAAAGACCAGAAGTTAAGATAACAGATGTTATGAAGTATTTTTATAATAATAATAAGAACGGCAGCAATAACGGCTTCAGTAACGAGACACTAAAACAGGTAGAGATTAATATAAAATACAAAGGCTATATAGATAGGGAATTACTCAATATTAGGAGATTAAGCAATCTCGAAAATTATGGTATTAAAAAGGATACCAATTACTTTGATATAAAAGGGTTAAAATATGAGACTCAGGAAAAATTATCAAACATCAGGCCGGATACTTTAGGGCAGGTTTCAAGGGTTGCAGGAATTTCACCGGCAGATATATCTATATTAATGATTTATCTTAAGCAAAATTAATTATCATTAGTAATCAAAATATAATGAACATAGAGGATATTTTAAAGAATTCCCTAGAGTCATTAGGAATAGATTTTACTGATAGGGAAATAAATCTCACGAAGCATTATCTTGATATTTGTTATGAGTATAATAAATCTGTAAATATTATTGGAACTAAAGATAAAACTGCTATATTAAAAAGGCATTTCATAGATTGCCTGTCAATTCTTAAATATATTAATAATGAAATTATAGAGGGTAGGCCCTATAAAAAAATAATAGATATAGGAACGGGAGCCGGACTTCCAGGAATGTTAATAGCAATATTTTTGTATGATAGTGAGGTTTATTTAGTTGATAAAAAATTAAAAATAATAAAATTTTTAGAAGGAGCAATATCAGAATTAAGTATTCTAAATGTAAAATTACTGAGAGGAAGAGCTGAAGAAATTGTTCATGATTCTAATTATAGAGAGGTATTCGATTTGGTTGTTGCTCGTGCTTTTGGAAAATTTAATATATTAAGTGAAATATCTATACCGTTTTGTAGAACAGGAGGGAGGGTAATTCTTTATAAAAGCAGGAAGGTATTTAAGGAATTAAATGAGTACGATAGTATTATACAAGCGCTTGGAGGTGAAGTAGAAAAATTACTGGATATTGAAGTGCCATACTTAAATGAGTATAGAACATTACTGGTAATATCAAAAAAACGCAGTTCATTGTATAAGTATCCTAGAAAATATGATAAAATTAAAAAAGAACCAATTATACGAAATAATGTTCAAACAAATAAATAGTCAAATGTGTAATAGCTTTTATCCGCATAAGCATTTATGATAATAAAAATTAAAAGATAAAAAGAAATATTTTTTTAAAGTAATGGTAGATGCAAAAGAAACTAATTCTAAAGTAATTGAAGAAAAAAATGATGAATTATATAAAAAGCATAGTTGTTATAAAGACAGTAATAAATTTATTGGTAGAGTAATTGCTGTTACCAACCAAAAAGGTGGTGTTGGGAAAAGCACAACTGCTATTAATGTATCAAACTGCTTGGGAAATTTAGATTACAAAACATTACTTGTAGATCTTGACCCTCAATATAATTCTACTAGCGGGTTAGGGGTACCCTATGATGATATAGACTCGAGTATTTATAACATTATAATTTTAAATAGTGATCCAAGAGAAATAATATTAGAAACCTCTTTTAAAAATTTGTTTATTATACCATCTTCAATACAGCTTGCTGGAGCAGAAGTCGAGCTAGTATCAGTTTTAAAAAGGGAATATAAGCTTGCGATGGCAATAGATAAAATAAGAGATAGTTTTGATTTTATTATTATTGATTGCCCCCCTGCTCTAGGTCTTTTAACTATTAATGCATTAACATGTGCTGATGAAGTATTAATACCAATCCAATGTGAATATTATGCATTAGAGGGATTAAGTCAGCTTCTTGGTACAATTAATCTGGTTAGAGAAAATTTGAATGAAAGGTTAGAAATAAATGGTGTTGTAATGACAATGTATGATTCAAGGACAAAACTCTCTGAACAAGTGGTGGAGGAAGTAAAAGCTTATTTTCCTGATAAGGTTTATAGGACTATAATTCCCAGAAATATAAGGCTAAGTGAAGCACCCAGTCACGGTAAGCCTATTTCCGAGTATGATCCAAGGTGTAAGGGTGCGGTTGCATATAAAAAATTAACAAAGGAAGTGATTGAAAATGGCAGATAGAGGACTAGGAAGAGGTATCAGTGCTTTAATACCCAGTCACAAAGCTGATAGTACCGAAGATAAATTAAAAGGAAACATAATAGATCTTCCATTATCTAAAATAATACCTAACAAGAACCAACCACGGAGTAAATTTGACAAAGAAGCTTTATATGAACTGGCTAAATCAATTAAGGAATTTGGTATTCTGCAGCCAATTATAGTTAGGGAAACTGGGAAAGGTGGAGTTTATGAAATTATTGTTGGTGAAAGAAGATTTAGAGCAGCGGATGTGCTGGGGCTGGATACTATTCCTTCTATTATTAATAAAAATATTGACGACACTTCCTCTTTAGAGATGGCTTTAGTAGAAAATATTCATAGAGAAGATTTAAGTCCTATTGAGCTTTCCTATACTTTCAAGCAGTTAATAGAAGAATTTAAACTAACTCATGAACAGCTGTCTAAAAGAGTTGGAAAAAGTAGAACAGTAATTACAAATTCATTAAGACTACTATCACTGCCTTTAGAAATTCAAAAGTATGTAGATGAAGGTCTTGTAAGTTCAGGTCATGCAAGAGCTCTGCTGAGTATTAAAAGTTCAGAGCACCAGATACAAATTGCAAAGAAAATAATAAAAAACGGATTAAGTGTCAGGCAAGTTGAAAGATTTGTAAGCAGGGAAGAAGTTAGCAAAAAGAAGATAAGAGACAGAATATTACAATTTGACAAATTACCAAAGATTGTAAAAAGAATATCCCAATATCTTAATTCACCAGTTAAAATATTGGTTGGCAAGAAAAAAGGAAAAATAGTAATTGGTTTTGAATCAGTTAGAGATCTGGAAGGGATCGTGAATAAGATAATTGGATAAAAAACCCAGATGGTTAAGGAAAAAGGTTAGCCTGAATAGTAAAAATATTAATGAAGTTAAAAACATTTTAAATAATTCCAATCTTCACACAGTATGCCAAAGTGCGAAATGTCCTAATATTTTTGAATGCTTCAGTAAAAAAACTGCTACTTTTATGCTGATGGGGGATATTTGTACAAGAAACTGTGCTTTTTGCGGTGTGGAATCCGGTAACCCTAAAAGTCTGGACAGGGAAGAGCCTGGAAAAATTGCTGAAGCTGTAAAAAAAATGGGGCTTAAATACATTGTTCTAACATCTGTAACAAGGGATGATCTGGATGATGGTGGAGCAAGGCATTTTGCCAGTACAGTAACCGAAATAAAGAGAGTAATTCCAGAATCGAAAATTGAATGTTTAATCCCAGATTTTAAAGGAAGAATTGAAAGCCTAAAAATTTTCTTAAGATGCGATGTTGATGTTTTAAACCATAATCTAGAAACAGTAAAAAGAAATTATCCATCTGTAAGAAAAAATGCAAATTATGAAGTTTCTATTAATATTTTAAAGTGTGCAAAAGAAATTAAACCTAAAATTATTACTAAATCAGGTTTTATGCTGGGATTAGGAGAAAACAGGAATGAAATAATCAAGTTGCTTTCAGATCTTGATGGGGTAAATTGTGATATTTTAACTATTGGGCAATACTTAAGACCGGCTGCTGATAATATTTCAGTTAAAAAATATTATACCCCGGAGGAATTTGATGAAATTAAATCAACTGCTCAGAGTTTTAAATTTAAAGAGGTAGTAAGTGGAATATTTGTAAGATCGTCTTATCATGCCGCAGAGACACTGGAAAAAATTGAGGCTGGAGCCTGATATTAAGCAAGATTTTTTGAATTTCTTTAACCTGGAAAAAAGTAAAAATAAGTGATATATTTCTGTTTGTATTATGAATTATAATTAAAATATGAATGAGGTTAAAAAAATGGCATCAGCATATGTAATGATAAAGACCTGCCTTGGCGAGCAGAATGATGTTTACACGAAGATTTTAAAAATAAATGGTGTAAAAAGAGCAAACACAATAACAGGACCGTATGATTTAATTGCATTTGTTGAAAGTTCTGATTTAAATGCGTTAGGTAAAACTATTATCTCAAAGATCCAGAATCTAAAGGGAATTAGAGATACAATGACCTGCGTTGTTATAGAGCCTGTCTAATCCATGTCAATACATTTTATTATATTAAAGCCTAAATTTAATTACTTATGCTATAATACAACTATTGTATTAAATATGGTGGAAGCTATTATAAAAATTTAAAATTTTATTTAAAAAGTATCATAAAGGAAGGTAAAAGATGAATGGAGATATTAAAATGAAAACTAAGTTAATTGGAAAAATTGTGATTGGGGTTGTAATATTTATTGTTGCGCTGGTACTTATTTTAAATAGTGTAGTAGTTGTTCAGGCTGGAAATATTAAAGTAGTTACTCAATTTGGAAGGACAATTGGAGTTACTTTCTACCCTGGGATACATATAAAAATTCCTTTTGTGCAAAATACCGTAAACTACTCGACTAGACAGGTAACATACGAAACAAGTGATTCTCCAGAATACAGTATGGCTAATTACCCTGATTATACAGTAGATACAACTTCTTCAGACGGTCAGCAGATAAAACTGAAGTATACTATTAGATTTGCCATTGATGGAAAGGAAGCAGAATGGATATTAAATAATATTGGAACAATGGACAGTCTTGTAGAGAAGGTAGTAAAAACAGAAGCAAGGTCTCTTTCAAGAAATATTCCTAAAAAATATTCAGCTGCCCAACTATACTCAGAGCAGGTTTTTGATGTTCAAAAGGAGATCTCTGACACACTGAAACCAATATTTGAAAAAAATGGAATAATACTGGACGAGTTTCTATTGAGAAAGATAGATTTTACCCAGGAATATTTTAGTATTCTTGAAGAAAAACAGATTGCTGAAGAAAAAATAGTGGTTGAGAAGAATATTTTAGAACAGGAAAAAATTAAGAAAGAGCAAACAATAGTTAAGGCAGAGGCAGAAGCCAGGCAAATTGAAATTAAAGGTGAAGCGCTTAAAAAATATCCTCAAATAATACAATTAGAGTTTATACAGAAACTTTCACCAAATATAGCCTGGGGAATACTTCCTGAGGGGATAGTTCCACTTATAAATTTAAGTGATCTTCAGGAAGGATTTGAAAGTTACACAGAGCCTACTCCTGAACCTGTTGAAGTGGAAGAAGAGGAAAGTGAACCAAGTGAGGCAGAAAGCCAGGCGGAATAGTATAAGATTATAATAATTGCATAACTAAGTTAAGTTTTATTTATAAGAGATTTGTAAGATTGCTTTAATTAAAGATGCAGCAATTGAATTAGGCAGTACCTTATCTAAATCAAAGTAAAAAGTGAAAAATTTAAATAATGCTCCCATAAAAAAATCTTAAAACAATCTTGTATTGGCACTATAAAGTTCTGTCATAAGTGAGGGAGTGGAAGTAAATAATTTGCTTGATGGTGGTAAGGATGAATTTAATAAGGCTTTGAAATGATAGATTTCTTTAAAAAGAAGACTTCTGAATATATACGGAAAGTAAAAATATATAATAAAATTACTAATATTAGCAAAATTACTAGAAGATATTTTGCTGTAAATGGTTTTGATGGTGTTATAACAATTATTGGCGTGCTTGTGGGTAACTACATTATAGGAACAATTAGTTATAAAAATGTAATTATTTCAGGCTTTGCAGTAATTATATCTCTTGGAATTTCTGGTATCTGGAGTGCTTATAATAGTGAAAGTGCTGAAAGGACAAAAGAAATACATGATCTTGAAAAATCAACACTTCATGATTTAGATGGAACAGTAATATCACGTGCACAAAATTATGCAACAATAATACTATCTGGTGTGAACGGCATTTCTCCAATGATTACGGCTTTTATTCCTCTTATACCATTTTTATTTGGAAAGTACTTATCTGTAAATATTTGTTACTATGCTGGATTTGGGCTTGCGTTCTTAGTACTTTTTGGAATAGGTTTATTTTTAGGGAGAATTTCGGGGAGAAATTTAGTAGTAAGCGGAATAAAAATGCTTGTTGCAGGAGCATTTTGTATAGCTTTAAGCCTGTTGCTTAGTTTTATTGATTAGATGTATAAATATGTTAATTTATTTATAAAACAGAAAGATAATTTTCAAGTTCATAATTGGATATATGAATTTTATATCTGTCCCATTCTATTTTTTTATTATCAATAAATTTATAAAATATATGATCTCCTAGAGTTTTTCTTACCAAACTGCTTTTTTCCATATAGCTTATAGCTTCGCGCAGGTTATCAGGAAGCGTTTCAATTCCAGCTGCTTCCCTTTTTTTAGCATCCATTTCAAATATATTTTCTTCTATAGGGTCGGAAAGTTTATATTTATTTTTTATTCCTTCTAATCCAGCTGCAAGCATTAAACTAAAAGCAAGATATGGGTTACAGGCAGGATCCGGACATCTGAACTCTACTCGGGTTGAATTTTCTTTTCCCGGTTTATACATAGGTACCCTTACAAGGGTTGATCTATTTCTTCTTGCCCAGGATATATATACAGGAGCTTCATATCCAGGTACAAGTCTTTTATATGAATTAACCCATTGGTTGGTTACTGCAACTATTTCCTTGCAGTGCTTTAGTAGTCCAGCAATATAATACTTACTGATTTCTGATAAGTGATATTCTCCCTTTGGGTCGTGAAATGTATTTTTGTCTCCTTTAAATAAAGACTGGTGAGTATGCATGCCGCTGCCATTTACTCCAAAAATAGGTTTTGGCATAAATGTTGCATATACTCCATGTTTTGTAGCAACTTCTTTTACAACAAGTTTATAAGTCATAGCATTGTCTGCCATTGTTAGGGCATCAGTATATCTTAAGTCTATTTCATGTTGAGAGGGAGCTACTTCATGGTGAGAGTATTCCACCCCAATACCCATTGATTCTAAAAAGAGTACTGTGTCTCTTCTTAAATCACTGGCTACATCTAAGGTTGTTAAATCAAAGTAACCGCCTTTGTCCAGTACTATTGGATCTCCTGTGTCGGATTTAAAATAAAAGAATTCAAGTTCTGGCCCAACATAAAAAGTATATCCCATATCACTTGCCTTTTTTAATATTTTCCTGAGAACCCATCTAGGGTCACCTTCAAAGTGTGAACCATCAGGCTCTAAAATATCGCAAAACATTCTAGCAACACCATTCTCGGTGGGACTCCATGGAAGTATTTGAAAAGTATTAGGGTCTGGCATGGCTATAACATCGCTTTCTTCTATTCTTGAGTATCCCTCTATGGAAGACCCATCGAATCCCATTCCTTCTGATAATGCTTGCTCCAGCTCTTCGACTGTAATAGCAAAACTTTTTAAAAAGCCCTGAACATCTGTAAACCAGAATCTTATAAACTTAATATTATTATCGTGAGCTTTTTTTAATACATATTCTTTGGTTTTTTCATTGGTTTCCATATTAGTCCTTTCTTTTCCTTATTATTTTAAATAATTACAATCATTAGAAATCGTTAAAAAAACAATAACTTAAAAAATACTTAAAAGGTATTATATATTAATTTTAATGAAATTTGTGTAAATATATGTTAAATCTGTGTTAAATTTGTATAATTTTTTATCTAACCAATTGCATTTTTCCCTTCCTCTCCGGTTCTAATTCTTATACATCTTAAAAGATCAAGAATAAATATTTTCCCATCACCAATTTTACCAGTGTAGGCTCCTTTCTTTATAGCCTCAATGGTTGATTCAACAAATTCTTTATTTACTGCAATTTCCAGTCTTACTTTTTTAAGTAAATTAACTTCATGTATTACTCCACGATAAGTTTCGGTATAGCCTTTTTGCTGGCCGCAACCAACTACATTGGTTACTGTCATTTTGTATATTTCGTTGTCAAATAGTTCCTTTTTTACATCAGGTAATTTATGTGGTTGAATCATAGCTATAATTAACTTCATCTTTATATCTTCCTTTCATGCAATAATTTGATAGTATTTTTTAATCATTCTGAAATATTTGAAATCCGCTATATGCTTCCATACCATGTTCAGAGATATCAAGACCCTTGAGTTCTGTTTCTCTGGATACTCTGAGCCCTATTGTCTTTTTAACTGCAAAGAATATTAGAAGCATTGTTCCAAAAGTCCATGCAAATACACTGATTGCGCCTATAAACTGGGTAAGAAGAAGTTTTCCTCCGCCACCGAAAAACAACCCGTTTACTCCTTCAAATCCAGCAAGGCTTGCATATTCTGACTGTGCAAAAAGACCTACAAATAAAGTTCCGAAAAAACCGCAAACACCATGAACAGATATTGCTCCTACAGGATCATCTACTTTAAATTTCTTGTCCAGTACATCTACTGATATGCTTACAATTATTCCACAAAGTACACCTATAATCATAGCACTTACGGGGGATACCAATGCACATCCGGCGGTGATTCCCACAAGTCCTGCCAGTGCGCCGTTTAAGGTCATAGAAGCATCTGGTTTTTTATATCTTATCCAGGTAAAGAACATGGCAGCTAGTGCTGCAGCTGCAGCAGAAAGAGTGGTAGTCACGGTTATAGTGGATATAGCCGGGCTTGTACCTGAAAGTGTGCTGCCTGGATTAAATCCATACCATCCGAACCATAAGATAAATACCCCGAGTGCAGCCAGTGGTATGTTATGGCCGGTAATAGCATTAGAGGTTCCATCTTTATTATATTTACCGATCCTTGGTCCTAAAATGATGGCACCTGCAAGACCAGCCCATCCTCCTACTGAATGAACTACTGTAGAACCAGCAAAATCAATCATGCCCATATTTGCCAGCCATCCTCCTCCCCATATCCAGTGTCCTACTACTGGATATATGAGTGCGGTAATAAATACGGAGTAAATCAAATAGTTTTTAAATTTGATCCTTTCCGCAACAGCTCCTGAGACAATGGTAGCTGCTGTAGCTGCAAATACCGCCTGGAAGATCCAGAAGGCAAAGTTTGAAGTATCTGACCTAACCAGTATTGAAACAATAAAGTTATCGGTTCCGATGAAACCACCTGCATCCTTGCCAAACATAAGTCCAAAACCAACCAGAAAAAACAGGACACACCCAATACAAACATCCACCAGGTTTTTCATAAGGATGTTTACGGCATTCTTGGATCTGGTGAAGCCGGTTTCTACCATAGCAAAACCAGGCTGCATGAAAAATACCAAAAATGCTGCTAGAAGTATCCAAACAGTGTCTATACTTGTTGATAATTCCACTTTTTAACCACCTTTTACTAAATTTTATAATGGGATGTATTTTACAACTTGAATGTTACGGGTAAGTTACGATTTTGTTAAAAGTATGTTAAATTTAGGGGGAGAACATATAACCAACGTTTCGTACAGTTCTTAACATAGTACTGTAGGGATTATTAATTTTATACCGGAGTCTTCTTATATGAACATCAACAGTTCTGCTACCACCATAAAAATCATAATCCCAGATTATGGACAGCAGCTTATCTCTTGAAAATACTTTATTTTTATTTTGAAGTAAAAATTTTAAAAGCTCATATTCTTTAAAAGTTAATTCAACAATTTTTCCATTTATTGTTAGTTCATATTTGTCTAAATCTAAAATTAGTTTGTTAATTACTATGCTATTTTTGGCTGCTGGATTTTTCATATTTGAGAGTAAATATTTTACCCTTATTAAGAGTTCCTTATTAAGATGAGGATAAAAAAGGAAATCTGCGGATTTTATATTGTTGCTAAATAATAAATCTTGTTGATTATAAGATAGTATAAAGAGTTTAGCTATTTCATATTTATTAATTATTCTTAAAATTTTGCTAAAAGAAGGCTCATTATTAGATGTATTTATTATTATATCAGAATTTTCTATTTTATTTATATCCAGAATTATCAGTTTTGTGTCTATAGGATTTTTTAGTTTCAATAAAATGTTATAAAGATTATTATACTGTGCCTTATATGATATTTTTTTAACCAGCAGCTCATAATTTTCATTTTCTAGTAATTTTTTAATTTTTTCTATATCTTCTTTATCTTTAGAAAAGAGTAATATCTTTGTCATATTTAAGGAATTGTTTAGGTAAAAAAGTTATTAATTTTGTTGTTCTTTTATGTATATTATAAATTAATTTCAATTAATATAAAAATTAATTTATGCTGCATAAAGAAAGAGTTGCAACAAGATGTTTAAAAGGCTGAGATTTTAAAGCCAAATAACGATTGAACAAGACCTGGATTTTCTAGATATAGTTACAGAGGCAGTTTTTGTATTGACAAATAGAAATTAAATGATATTCTTACTTACTATAAAAATTAAATAAATATTTTCTTGTTTACATAAAGATGTGTAAATAAGGAAAAAGGCAAAGAAGCCTTTTTAAGTAATGGTGCTTAAAAAGGTTTTTTTATTTAAATAGAAATATTTTAAAGATATTAGTTATAAATAATATTATATTAGAAAATTTACAGGTATTATAAAATGTCTGAAATTGAATATAGAGAATTTAAAAAAAATCTAATAGAAGACAAGGAAGAGTTTGAGCGGTCATGTAGAAATCCATCAGGATGTGCGGTTTTTGGAGTAATGAATGAGGGCGGCAAAGCCTTTAGTGGAAGTATGGTGATGGAAGGAATATCTATAATGCATGAGCGATCAAATGGTCTTGGTGGTGGTTTTGCGGCATAT
The DNA here is from genome assembly GCA_030609215.1 of Actinomycetes bacterium. Taxonomy (GTDB): domain Bacteria; phylum Actinomycetota; class Humimicrobiia; order Humimicrobiales; family Humimicrobiaceae; genus JADHVM01. Next base: position 12,830 of record JAUWCR010000004.1, read on the forward strand.
GGAATATATCCTCAATTTAAAGAAGACTGGGTATTTCACCTTTTTTATGATGATATTATTTCAAAAAAGCAAACAGAAGATATTATAGCTAAGGATTTTAATATCTTATTTAGTGAAGAGATTCCAACCAGTAAAGTAAGTTCTATAAAAAAGTCCCCAATAATTTATAGATACTTTTTAAAGATAAAAAATAATTCTAGATTTAATGAAGTTGATATAAGCAAAAGGAGTTCTAGTAATCTGAATTTAAAGAGAATTTTAAAACAGAGAGAAGAAACTTTTATTGTAGAGTTTGTTATGAAAATAAATAGTCAAATAAAAGGAGCCTATATTATATCAAGTGGGAAAAATATGGGAATTTTTAAGGGTGTAGGTTACCCTGAAGATATTGGAGAATTTTTTAAAATTGATGAGTATAAAGGATATTTATGGATCTCTCATGGAAGGTTCCCAACAAACAGTGTTGTATGGTGGGGCGGTTCGCATCCGTTTGGTTTGTTGAACTGGTCAGTGGTACATAATGGAGAGATTTCATCTTATGGAACAAATAAAAGGTACGTTAGTGGATTTGGATATGAATGTACGCTTTCTACAGATACTGAAGTAATAACGTATTTATTTGATTTACTGGTAAGGAAGCTTGGAGTAAATTTAGAGATTATCCATATGATTTTAGCTGCTCCATTATGGGAAGAGATAGAATTAATGGATGAAGATGTGAGGGAACTATTAAAAGCTCTTCGTATATCTTATAGCAGTGCATTATTAAATGGGCCTTTCAGTATAATAGTGGGGAATAATAATTATATGTATGCATTAAATGACAGGATCAAGTTAAGACCCATGGTTGCAGCAAAAAAAGGTGATTATCTTTTTGTTTCCAGCGAGGAGGCTGCTATAAGGGGGGTTTGCATATCTCCGGATATTTTATGGCATCCAAGGGGAGGAGAACCTGTTATAGGGCTAATAAATAAAAAAGGTAGCAATGCAGTAGTTAGTAGTAAAAATAAGTCTAAGATTTTAGATAGAATATAGAATTTGATTTCATGATTTAGAATTGGTAGACATATAAGAAATATTAATGAGTATATAGGAATATTAATAGAAGGTTATAATAAAAATGGCTTTAAAATTAACTCAATCTGAATTTGAGATAGAAAGAGATATTGATAAATGCATATCTTGTCAGGTTTGTGTAAGACAATGTTCTAATGACGTACATTATTATGATAGTGAAGATGATATTATTTATAGTGATAATATTAAATGTGTAGGATGTCATAGGTGTGAAAGTCTTTGTCCTACAGGAGCTATAAGAATAAGTAGAAGAGAGGCTGCTTTTAGGAAAAATTATAATTGGGTTCCAAATCAATTAAAAAATATATATAAGCAGGCTGATTCAGGAGGAGTAATACTTGCAGGGATGGGATGCGATAAGCCCTATACGGTATATTGGGATCATATTCTTTTTAATGCTGCTCAAGTCACAAATCCATCAATAGACCCGTTACGCGAGCCTATGGAAATAAGAACATTTATAGGAAGAAAACATGATAAATTAGATATAGAGATTTCAGAAAATAGGCGCGAGGGCAAAAAAATAAAATTAAAAAGAAAATTATTTCCACAGTTAGAACTATCAGCACCCATTATTTTTTCAGCTATGTCTTACGGTTCTATAAGCTTTAATGCTTGCAAGTCTCTGGCAGCGGCTTCTTTTAAATTTGGTACTTTTTATAATACAGGAGAAGGTGGATTACATAAAGACCTATATACTTATTCTAAAAATACAATTGCCCAGGTAGCATCAGGTAGATTTGGAGTTAATAAAAATTATTTAAGTAAAGTAGCTGCAATAGAAATTAAGATTGGGCAGGGCGCAAAACCAGGGATTGGAGGACATCTGCCTGGAGAAAAAGTAACTGGCGATGTTTCGATGACCAGAATGATACCAGAAGGTACAGATGCTATCTCTCCTGCGCCGCATCATGATATTTATTCTATTGAGGATCTGTCTCAGCTAATTTTTGCTTTAAAAGAAGCTACAGATTGGACAAAGCCAGTAGGTGTAAAAGTTTCAGCAGTTCACAACATTGCTCCAATAGCAAGTGGTATTGTTAGAGCAGGAGCTGACTTTATAGCTATAGATGGATTTAGGGGAGGCACCGGGGCTGCGCCTCAGGTTATAAGGGATAATGTAGGAATACCTATTGAGCTTGCATTGGCTTCTGTTGATACAAGGCTAAGGGAAGAAGGAATAAGGCATAAAGCTTCAGTTATAATAGCAGGAAGCGTAAGATCAAGTTCTGATGTTATAAAAGCTATAGCTCTTGGTGCAGATGCTGTATATATAGGCACAGCAGCACTTGTAGCAATGGGCTGTCACCTCTGTCAGAAATGCTATACCGGAAAATGTAATTGGGGCATAGCGACACAGGATCCCTATCTTACCAAGAGGCTTAATCCTCAAATAGGTGTAAGAAGACTAGTTAATTTACTAAAAGCATGGTCTCTTGAGATAAAAGAGATGCTAGGAGGCGTAGGTATCAACGCTATTGAGAGCCTTAGAGGAAATAGAGAACATCTAAGGGGGATAAATTTAAGTGATAGAGAACTTGCTATCCTTGGTATAAAACATGCTGGAGAGACGTGGTGATTAC
>JAUWCR010000128.1 GCA_030609215.1 Actinomycetes bacterium
TTTACTCTATTTAACATAATGATATATTCATCAATTTTCATTTCACTTAATGCATCAACTTTATTCTTACAACAATCCCATAATTTATTTAAATCGTGTGTTTTGTATGTTTTTGTTATTTTTTGATTCTGATTTAGAATAATGGCTTTTAAACATAATTTTCCTGGCTCCCTGGACTGGTCGGTGTTGATAACACTTTTTAATATTATATTTTCTTAATAAAATTTTGGCGTATCTTCCATTTTTCAAAAATGTCATTCTAACAATTTAAAATTTGAAATATTAAAACAGAATAAAATCTTATTGAATTTTATTTACTATAGCAATATAATTAGTCTTAAGATATTAAACTAAACTACGGTAATAATTAATAAATACCGTATAATAGTATAAAAGGTTATCACAATGAAAAAAACAATAAAAGAAAAAATAAAGAAGCTTTTCATTAAAAATAATGGATACGCTCAAACCAGTGAGATAGTAAAAGCTAATATCAACAAAAGAAATATTCGCCTTCTATTAGAAGAAGGTAAAATTTCAAGAATAAAAAGAGGACTGTATAAGTGGAATGATTTTAAATTTGAGCCAGTAAATGAATTAGTGGAGGTATTAAAAATTGTTCCTTCAGGAGTCATTTGCTTAACTTCTGCAATATCTTATTATGGGCTTACTACCTTTACTCCATCCAAGTATGAAGTAGCAATCACCCAAAAAGCAAAAGTTGTCCTGCCTCGATATCCAGAAATTAAACTAGTGTACTTTAGCAAAAAAATATATACATCAGGAATTACAGAAGAAAAAATAAATAACCACAAGATTAAAATTTATGAAATGGAAAAAGCAATATGTGATTGCATTAGATATAGAAATAAAATCGGAAAAGATATTATTCTAGAGGTTATCAAGGAATATATAAAAAGAAAAGATAAAAATATTGAGAAAATAATGAAATATGCCAAGATATGTAAAGTTGAAGACTTACTGAAAAAATACTTAGAGATACTAATATGAAAAGAGAAATAAAAAATATTGAAGCCTCTATCTTTGTTAGATTAAAAAACATTGCAAATGAAAGTAGGAGGAATTTTAATACAATTCTTTTATTATATATGCAGGAAAGATTTCTTTATAGACTATCTATATCCAATTACAATGAGAAATTTATTCTTAAAGGAGGACTCCTTCTTTTCTCTATGACAGAATTTAAAGGAAGGCCAACCAGAGATATAGACTTTCTTGCGGAGTCAATTCCAAATGAAATAGAAAGAATAAAAAAAGATACTAACTATCAAGCATTAAGAGTACATATAAAATCATACCTAGGGAATGCAAGAGAAACTATACAAATAGATATCGGTTTCGGAGATATCATTATTCCTAAACCAATATATTCTGATTATCCTGTTCTGTTAGATTTAAGTGTTCCAAGAATAAAAGTATCTTCTGTTGAATCAATTATTTCAGAAAAATTTGAGGCAATGATTACATTTTCAATAACAAATAGCAGAATGAAGGATTTTTATGATCTATACACGTTACTGAAAGCAAAAGATATCAACGGAGAAATACTTCAGAATGCAATTAAAGAAACTTTTCTTAGAAGAAACTCTAAGATACATCAAAACAGCATTGTTTTTTCAGAAGAATTTGCAAAAGATAAAGAAAGAAACATTCAATGGGCAGCTTTTATTAGAAGAATAGAGGTTGAAGATTTAGATTTTATATATGTAATGAAGAAAATAAGAGGATTTTTAATACCAGTATATAAATCATTAATGCTGAAAGAAAAATATACCAGTAAATGGGACTCCAGGAATGGGTTGTGGTACTCTTGATTAATATTTTATTATTATTTAAATGTATTTAGCTCCGTGGTCTGAATTTTCAGCAAACCATTTCAATAATATTACCCAATACAATCCATTCCTGTAAGAAAAAAAAATTTATAAGGAGGAAAATGCTGGCAGAAATTCAGATATGATTGATTTAAAAAGAGATCCTGTTGTGAATAATGGGAGTTCGAATCGTAGAAATTGGCTCCCTGGACTAGACGATGTTGATAACATCAGTAAATGTGATCTTTTAAATAAATAGGATATATATTGTTTTGTGTTAAATACTTAATCTTCATAGCCGATTATATATTGACTATTTTAAAGTAATAGTTTAAAATTACATAAAACAAACCGAAAATGTTATTTTATTATATAAATATTTCTTTATTTTAGGAAAAAATTTAAATTAACCTATTATGTATATAAAAAGACTGATAGAAAAAACTATAATTAATACTTTAAAAGCTTTTCCAGTAGTTATATTAACTGGAGCTAGACAATCTGGAAAGACTACTCTGCTAAAACACCTGTTCAGTGATACTTTTAATTATATTTCCTTAGACGAACTTGATATAAGGTCATTAGCTATAAATGATCCTCGTGAATTTTTAACCAGATTTAATGCTCCACTGATTATTGATGAAATTCAAAATGCTCCCCAACTTCTTCCTTATATTAAAGCAGTAATAGACAAAGAGAGAGTAAATGGAAGATTTATAATTACTGGCTCCCAACAATTTCCCTTGATGAAGAATATAAGTGAATCTCTAGCAGGAAGAGTAGCTATACTGAATCTATATCCTTTTATGATTGAAGAGATAACAGGAAATTACCTAACAGAAGAAAAAAGTATGGATAACTTTTTTAAAAAAATATCCTCTCAGAAAATTAGCACTTCCCCTAAGATTAATCTTGGAAGATGGCTACTTGGTGGAGGATATCCTGGACTGTTTGTAAATAGCCAAATTTCAAGAAATATTTGGTTTTCAAGCTACATACAGACCTATATAGATAGAGATATTAGAGGAAATATAAAAAATGAAAATTTAAATGACTTTGAAAGATTTTTTAAATTACTTGCCAGTAGAACTGCCCAGGAATTAAGCTATTCTAATCTATCAAGAGATATTGGCCTAAGTGTGCCAACCATTAAATCCTGGATATCACTTCTGCAAACAAATTCAATTATTTATTTGCTTCAGCCGTATTATAAGAATTTTGGTAAAAGGATTATAAAATCCCCAAAACTGTATTTTTTAGACACTGGCCTTGCTGCATACCTTGTTGGAATCCAGACCAAAGAACATCTTTTAAATGGTCCTATGGGAGGAGCACTTTTTGAAACGTTTGTGGTAACAAATTTTTTAAAAAGATTCTCAGCACTAGATACCAACATTTCACTATACTATTGGAAAAACATTGGAGGTATAGAGGTAGATTTACTGATTGAATATAGCAGTAAATTAATCCCTATAGAGATTAAACTTGCCTCCACTATTTATAACAACCACTACAAATCACTGCTGAGATGGATTTACTATTCTAAATTAGATATAGATTTTGCACTTATTGCTTCAAATTCTCCTGTTACAGGGAAAATAGCTAAAAATATTTATAACTGTAACTGGTATAATATTTAGAATATAACTTTAGAATCATCTCTTGCACTGGATGCTCGTTTCATTTTTAGAGCCAAATTTGAAATACAAAACCATTTTACTCCAATATAACTAGTAAATTATTTCTTTACTCATAAATCTATTTTTATAAACCATATGATTATTATTAAGATCATATTTTTCAAAGCATTCATCTAGTCCCATATTCTCATAAACAATTTCAGGACGGACTAAATTCCTTGAAGTAAAATATGCCTTTTTACCCATAAGCCTTTTATCGATATTATTCTTATTCATATACTTTACTATGTAAGCCCCCACATTATCAACAGATTTTCCCTTATTTGCAGTAAGTAAATTCCTAATCCATACAAAACCATTGCCCCATATTTTTTCTAAATCACGCTGTTTAATATATCCAAAATCAGAAAGCATATGGTAATGTATTGCACCCCTTTTTTGAAACTCAACTCCTGCCAGATATCTAAAATCCCCATAGTAATACCGAGCCCCAAGTATTTTAATTTCGAACCAGATTGTAAAGGAACTGATTGACTTAAAGTCTAAAATACCTATTAGCTTTTAAAAGCATCCTATTTTATATAAAATAAAAATAATGTTATTTTAGATTAGAGATTTAACAAAATTATATAGAAGATTTCTAAGGAGTAGAAAATAATGAAAGAAATATTTGAAAGGCGGAGCATAAGAAAATATACAAGCTCACCAGTATCCAACAGTGATATTGAAAATTTACTTAGGGCTGCTATGTCTGCACCATCAGGTTATAATCAACGACTATGGGAATTTATTATTATAAAAGATAAAAATATAATGAGTGCCATCACAGAAATACATCCTTACTCTCAAATGCTAAAAGAAGCACCTCTAGCTATTGTAGTCTGTGGTAATTTAGAAAAAGAAAAACATGCCGATGATTGGTCAAGTTACTGGGATCAGGACTGTGCCGCTGCAACAGAAAATATTCTGATTGAAGCTCAATATCTAGGACTTGGTGCAGTATGGATAAGTGCATATCCAAGAAAAGATGTCGTAGATGGATTAAAAAAATTACTTAAACTTCCTATTAAGGTTATACCATTATCAATAATCTCTATTGGACATCCGGCAGAAAAAGAGGAAACTCCTGATAGATACGATAAGCAAAAGATTCATATAAATAAATGGTAGATTTAAAAACCTTGAAATTTTGCTATGAAATTATTTCAAAACTCATACTGGACAAATATTTAGATTATTAGTGAACATAAAACGAAACTTACATTCCAAGTAATAGTGGTATAGTTTATATTGACTCTAGAGCT
>JAUWCR010000141.1 GCA_030609215.1 Actinomycetes bacterium
AATACCATCTATTTTTTCTAGTTGTTCTGGAAGCTTTATTTCTTCTGCTTCTCCCCCGCATTTTTTTACCATTTCCATATGCTCTCTAAACGCTCCCTGGAGTGCAAGCACGCCTATTTTTATATTGCTCCTAATTCTTACCACCCTCTTGTAGAAAGCATATCTTCTTTAGACAATTTGGAAATATCTATTCCAAACATAGCACTGCCAAGACCTCTTGAAACCTTTGCCAGTATTTCTGAATTATTATAATGTGTAGTAGCTTCAACTATAGCTTTTGCCATTATTGCAGGATTTTTTGATTTAAAAATTCCTGAACCTACAAATACTCCATCTGCTCCTAACTGCATGATCATTGCTGCATCTGCAGGAGTTGAAATACCCCCTGCTGAGAAGTTTACAACAGGTAGCTTCTTGTTCTCATGAACATAAATAACTAGATCATACGGAGCACCTAATTCCTTGGCTACTGTCATTAATTCTTCTCTTGGCAGGTTTGCAACTCTATTTATACTATCCTTAATACTTCTCATATGTTTTACCGCCTCTACAACATTTCCAGTTCCAGCTTCTCCTTTTGTCCTAATCATGGCAGCACCTTCTCCTATTCTTCTTAAAGCTTCTCCAAGATTAGTAGCGCCACATACAAATGGGACCTTAAACTCCCATTTATTTATATGGAATTTCTCATCTGCCGGAGTCAAAACCTCACTTTCATCAATATAATCAATTCCTATTGCCTCTAAAATCTGAGCTTCTCCGAAATGACCGATTCTTACCTTTGCCATCACAGGTACAGACACTGCCTCCATTATCTTTAGTATAATTTCGGGATCAGTCATTCTTGCCACACCACCAGTTGCTCTAATATCAGCAGGAATTTTTTCAAGTGCCATTACCGAAACTGCACCTGCCTCTTCTGCAATTTTAGCCTGTTCGACAGTAGTTACATCCATTATTACTCCGCCTTTTAACATTTCAGCAAGTCCTGCCTTAACTTTTAAAGTCCCCTTTTCCATTTTTTATTAAACCTCCTAATTATTTTACTCCTACTCCCAAAGCCATTTTTTCAAGCCTTTTTATCCTTTCTTCTGCAGGAGGATGAGTATTAAATAAATTACTAAAAAAATTTTTTGATTTTTTACCAAAAGGATTTGCTATAAACAAATGAGCTGTTGCATTATTTGCTGCTTCTATTTTTCCTCTGGCACTTATTTTTCTAAGAGCATTAGCCAGCCCTGCCGGATATCTTGTAATAAGCGCACCATTTGAGTCAGCTAAATATTCCCTGCTCCTGCTTATTGCTAATTTTATTATTGTTGCAATAATTGGCGATATTATTATCAGTATTAAACCTAATATTAAAAAAATTATAGACAATACTCCACCCCCAGAGCTTCTGCTTGATCTTCTTCTGCCGCCGCCAAAAATAAAACCCCTTAGTATTATATTACTTATTATGGCTACCATTCCAACCAGAACAACGATTACTGTTCCCAGTAATATATCATAATTTTTAATATGAGACAGCTCATGAGCAATAACTCCTTTAAGTTCGCTATCGTCTAAATTATCAATTAAACCGCTCGTTAAGACAATTACACTGTTAGATGGATTCCTGCCAGTAGCAAAAGCATTCATACCATTATCTTCAAAAATATAAATCTTTGGCATGGGCAGTCCTGCAGCAATGGACAAACCTTCAACCATATAATAAACTCTGGGATTCTGTTCCCTCTGCAGCTGTCTTGCCCTGACAAGCTTCAGTACAAGTTTGTCACTCCCATAATAACTCCAGAAACTGACTGCAATTGCTATTATAAGAGCAAAAATCATTAGTGCAATAGAATATCCTCCATTTGCTCCATAACGATATTCAAAGTAAAGCCCAATTGCGTATCCTATGGCGCCAATAAATATTAGAAATCCTATTATTAAAAAAACAGTCTTTCTCTTATTACTAGCAATATTTTCATACATCTAAAAACCTTTAAAAAAACATAATAAAATTCTACTTTAATTTAAAAACTACCAAAAATATTAAAATTTTACTTTAACCGGCTCCCTTGCTGCAGGTTCTTCAATCTCAAAATAATCCTTCTTTTCAAACTTAAACATTCCAGCAAACATATTCCCGGGGAAAGTCTGAATTCTAGTATTAAACTTCATAATCATATCATTATAAAACTGTCTCGCATAAGCAATGCTACTCTCAATTCCATTTAATTGTTCCATTAATTTTGAAAATTGTTGATCTGCTTTCAGAGTAGGATATCTTTCTGAAACTGCAAATAAAGATTTTAAAGTACTTGTAATCATATTTTCTGCTTTACTCTGGTCAGTAACTGTTTTAGCATCAATTCCTAACCTTCTTGCATTAATTACCTCTTGAAGAGTTTCTTTCTCATGAGCAGCATAACCTTTCACAGTTTCTACTAAATTTGGTATCAAATCATATCTCTTTCTAAGCTGAACATCAATTTGATGCCATGCATTATCAGCCTTATTTCTCAGTGATACTATTGAATTATAAATCCCAATTCCTGCAAATAAAAGCACCAACAAAATAGCAACAACAACAATTAACAAAACAATAATACCTGTTAACATAAATCCCCCTATTAGTTATATTTAGCTTAATATTCTTATAATTACCACAATAAGAAATTAAAAAAATAACTCCTTATATTATTAATAATTCATATAGATTATAACATTATATTTATAAAAATATAATTTCATATACGCCTATTAAAATATAATTAGTTATTAGAACTTTAAAGGAAACAATTTAAATATTAGCCAGGCAATTCTGTAAATTTCTTTATTTTTACCATAATTTATTTTAATTTTTACACAAAATTCTTTTTATGGTATATTTCTTTTTATGCTTTATGCTATAAAAAATACCTGTATTTTTTAGGAGGATATTAATGAGTAATTCTAGCTGTGCTAAAAAAAGAGTTATTGGTCTCATTTCCGGTAATAATAGCGGAAAAACTTCACTTGCTGAGTGTTTTCTTTTTAATTCTGGTTCTATTAACAGACTCGGAAAAATAGAATCTAAAAATACAATTTCAGATTATAATCCTCTTGAGGCTAAAAGAGGCTTCAGTATAAATTCCAGTATCCTTAATTATGAGTGGAAAGATTTTAAAATAAATCTTATTGATGCACCTGGGTATATGGACTTTATAAGCCAGACTCTTTCAGCAATAAAAGTAATCGATAGTGTGCTGCTTGTAGTTGATGCAAAGTCAGGTGTTCAGGCGCCAACTGAAAGAGTATTAGGCATTCTATCAAAAGACCCAAAGCCAATGTTTTGCATTATCAATAAATTAGATCAGGAAAATGTTGATTATTTTAAAGTTGTTAATAATATTAAGAAAAATTTTAAATTAAATCTTGTTCCTATAACTATCCCTCTAAGCGAAGGTGAAAATTTTTCCAGTATAGCTGATTTACTTAAAAACCATGCATACAATTATAAAGATGGGTCTTTTAAAAGTTCTAAAACTCAGGTAGATGAAAATAACAAAGACCAGGTTGAAAATTACCATAATAGTCTAATTGAATCAATAGTAGAAACAAATGATGATTTGCTCAGTAAATATTTAGAAGGTGAAAAAATTGATGCTAATAATATAAATGAAATTTTAAAGAAAGCAGTTCTTGAAGGAAAAGTGGTTCCAGTTTTTGCAGTATCTTCTGGCAAAAACATTGGTGTTGATATTCTTATGGACTATATAAATAGTCTCTTTTCTTCACCTCTTGAAATAAAACCGCTTATAGCAAAAAATATTAAAAAAGAGTCAGAAGTTGAAATAAAACCATCCCCAGACGGGCCAGCTTTAGCCTATGTATTTAAAACAATGGCAGATCCATATATAGGGAAACTATCTATATTCAGAATTTTTTCCGGTACTTTTAAATTAAATGGAAATTACTGTCTTTCAAGTAAAAAAAACTCATATAAATTTTCAAACTTGTTTAAATTACAAGGCAAAGAACAGATTGACATTAGTGAAGCTACCTGCGGAGATATAATTGCTGTTTCTAAAATTACAGATATTTCAAATGATGATACTATATCCACCCAGGAAAATTTACTTGAAATTGAGAAGATTCAGTATCCTGAACCTATTTTACCAAAAGCTATTCTACCAGTTAGTAAAGGTGATGAGGAAAAAATAAGTAATAGTCTCTCAAAACTTTCGGAAGAAGATCCGACATTAAAGCAGGAGTTAAACCTTGAAGTAAAACAAAATTTTATATGGGGTACTGGCGAACTTCATCTATCAATTATTAAAGATAGTTTAAAGCAAAAATTCGATGTAGATGTAAATATGATTACTCCTGACGTTGCCTACAAGGAAACCATAAAAAAAGATGCAAAAGCTGAGCATAAATATAAAAAGCAGTCTGGAGGTAGAGGGCAGTATGGTCATGTTTTTCTTGAACTTAAGCCGCTAAAAAAAGGTGAAGGTTTTAAATTTGAAAATAATATATTTGGC
>JAUWCR010000197.1 GCA_030609215.1 Actinomycetes bacterium
AGAAAGATATGTGCTCTTGGTTCAAATGCCTTATATTCAATTGCAAACTTCTGATCCTTTGCATAACTGCATAGCTCAGCCATGCAATCTACAATATGCCCAATCCTTTTTCCATAATTAACCTGAAAGAAATAATCATACCCATCCTGTGCAGGCCAATATACCATTACTTCAGGCTTAAATTCTCTTCCGATATCAGCAGTATGCTTGGCAAGCTTTAGAGCTTCTTTTCTTATTTTTGGATCAGGATTTGAAAATGCACCATATTTCCACTCTGGATTAACCCACAGATGTGGACAAAGCTGGACTATCTTTAACCCTGTTTCATTAAGAGCTTTTCTTATATCATCAATATTATCCTCATTAATTTCAGTAGGATAATGCAGTTCAATCCCTCCGACACCTTCAATTTCTGAAATCAGTTTTATTCTCTCTATTATATTTTTTTGACTCCTATATCCATCCTTAACAAATCTATCTCCAACACTACCCATATACCATATGCCCACCGATATTTTTAAATTCATTTTTCCTCCAAATTTAATTTATTTTTAATGTTTATCAAGTACTGCTTCTGCCGTTTTATTGTCAGTAACAATCAAATTCACAATTTTGCCTTTTAAGGCACTGTATATTGCATCTACCTTGGATTCGCCTCCTGCAACACCTATTGTATATCTTACTCTCCTTAACTGATCCAGATTCATGCCGATTGTTCTTCCCTCTAACTCTGTTTCACACCTCTCCCCATTCTCATCATAAAAATACGAATTAATATCTCCAACTGCATTGCTGCTTAGAATACTTTCAAAATCATTCTTTCCTATAAACCCGTCCCTGTAAAGCATTGAGGAAGGTTTGGGAATAACACTTCCTATTCCTACAACAGCTATATTTACAGTATTAAACATTTCTATCGTTTTTTTGATATTACTCTCTGAAAAAAGCACTTTTTTTGTCTCCTCGCTATCAACTATCGCTGGTGCATAAAGCTGATAACTCTTAGCATCAAATATTTTGGCTACCTTGCTGGTTAACTCAATAGCATTAAAATCTGCTGATACCTGATTTAAGCCTCCTGTAAGCTGGACAACTGAGATATTGCTTCTATTTACAGACGCGGGGAGTGAACTTACCATTTCATAAATAGTGGTACCCCAGGCAATGCCTACTGTATCATTATCATATACCATACCTATAAGACAATTAGCAGCACCTACCCCAATATTTCTTCTTGTCTCCTCGTAACTAAAGGAAGTCCCTACCACTACTGCCCGATATATTTTAAATCTCTCCTCTAAAGAATTTTCTAAATCCAGGTAAGTATCTTTAGGTTCATTTATGGTTATATTAACTACTCCTTCTTTAACTGCTTCATCTAAAAGCTTGGCTACTTTAAATCTAGAAATTCGCAGTTTCTTACCTATCTCTATTTTTGAAAGACCATTCTTGTAATATAATTTACATACCTTAACTTTTAAAAGATTATTATTCAAAATTCACCTATTCTTTCTATTATTAATAGCTTACCTATACCTTGGAAATAAACTCCCTAATTTCATTTTTTAAAGGAAGAGCAGGTATAACGCCCTTTTTTGTTGATGTTATAGCTGCAGCTGCGCTTGCAAATTTAAGTACAGAGGTAATTTTCTTCTGACTACTAATCAACTCATCAAAGTCATTTTCTACAAGCCCAGCAAGAACCCCTGAAACAAAACTATCTCCGCATCCAGTAGCATCAACTGTTTTAACTTTAAATGCATTTATAAAACCACTGTATTTTCCAGTTGAGTAAAAGCACCCATCAGGTCCCAAGGTTATAATACATAATTTTGGACCCATAGAGAGTAAAATCTCTGCACCTTTCTTTAAATCCTTCTCACCTGTTATAAAAGTTAATTCTTCATTATTTACCTTTATCACATCAGCTAAAGGAACAGCTTCTTTTACCCTTATCTTTGCCTCTTTAACACTTTGCCATAAATCTAACCTTAAATTAGGATCATAAGATATAATTATGTTGTTTGATTTAGCAATATCAGCTGCATGATAATTTGATGACCGGCTTGTTTTACTTGATAATGTTACAGAACAAAAATGAAAAATTTTTGTATTTTTTATAAAATCCTCATCAAACTCTTTTGAGTCAATCATCATATCAGCACTTGGATTTCTGTAAAAAAGAAACTCATGTGTATTTGGAGTTGGAAGAGCTATAAAAGCAAGGCCTGTTCTAAATTTGCTGTCAAATTGCATCTGACTTACATCTACATTATTCTCTACCAATGTATTTTTTAAAAAATATCCAAATTCATCATCTCCAACTCTTCCAATAAAGGCTGTTTTCATTCCCATCTTTGAAGCCCCGACTGCAACATTTGCTGGAGCCCCGCCCGGCACCTTTCTAAATTCACCAACTTCACTCAAACTAATACCTGATTTTACTGCAAAAAAATCAACTAAAGCTTCACCAAGACAAATTATATCCATCATTCTCTTATTATTTCTAATCATTTAATTTCTTTTATTAAAAATATTATTATACAAGATAAAACAAATGATTATTTACTTCTCATATGATTATCTTAAGTTGTGTGCTTGAGTAAGTCAAGAAGAAATAAATATAAAAAAATTAGAAAAAATAATTCTTACTGTACAAAATATGGTCTTATAACAAATAATGATTTAAATTTATTATCCTTTCTAACTTCTAACTTCCCTGTTATTTTATACTTATTTAATTTAGAACAAAACTGTATATCACTATCTAACTTCAGTCTTTTACAAGCTTTGCCACTGGATGATTTAGCAAATGCTTCTATAATATTTTTCTCACTTAAAGCAGCATTAAGAACCAGTACTGCATTATCATCAAAATCAAACTTTAATGGCTT
>JAUWCR010000034.1 GCA_030609215.1 Actinomycetes bacterium
AATCTTTCTCAGAAACAGGAACAGTCCCGCACCTGTCACAATAAATAATAGGAATAGGAGCACCCCAATACCTCTGCCGTGAAATCAACCAGTCTTTAATCTTGTAGTTAACATCAAACTTGCCAACTTTCTTATCTCCCAGGTAAGAAGTAACTTTATCTCTCCCTTTTTTAGAAGGCAGCCCATTAAAAGGTCCTGAATTTATCATTATTCCTTCACCTGTATATGCTTTTTCCAACCTTCCATGATCTTTTCCGTCAGGAGAAATGACTTTCTTTATTGGTATATTGTATTTGGAAGCAAAGTCAAAATCTCTTTCATCGTGAGCGGGAACTGCCATAATTGCGCCGGTTCCATACTCAAGTAACACATAATTTGCTACCCAAATTGGAATTTTTTGCCCATTAACTGGATTTACTATATATCTGCCAGTAAAACAGCCTACTTTTTCTGCTTCCACCGAGCTTCTCTCAATATCACTTTGATCTGATATAATACTCCTAATTTTTTTTACTTCTCTACTATATTTACTATCAGTAACAATTCTATCTACTAATGGATGTTCTGAAGCAAGAATAAAAAAAGTAGCTCCATACAACGTATCAGGCCTTGTTGTAAATACAGGTATGGTTATACCTCCATTATTGCCTGCTAGTTTAAAATCTATTTGAGCTCCTTCGCTTCTGCCAATCCAGTTTCTCTGAATTGTAAGTACTCTTTCAGGCCACCCGCCTAACAGCTTCATATCATCTAAAAGCCTCTGTGCATATTTGGTTATCTTAAAAAACCATTGTGAAAGAACTCTTTTTTCAACCTGGCTTTCGCACCTTTCACATTTCCCTGAAATCACCTGTTCGTTTGCAAGTACAGTCTGGCAGGAGCTGCACCAATTAACAGGTGCCTTTTTCTTTTCTGCAAGACCCATTTTATAAAAAAGTAAGAAAAACCATTGTGTCCACTTATAATAATTAGGATTTGACGTAATTATTTCATCCTCAAATTGATAAGTTATCCCCATTCTTTTTAATGCTCTTCTCATTTTATCAATATTGGCTATTGTGCTATCTTTAGGATGTACCTTTTTCTTAATGGCTGCATTTTCTGCTGGAAGACCAAAAGCATCATATCCAATGGGATGAAGGACATCATAACCTTTCCTCGACATTATTCTTGCTACAACATCTCCAATAGTATAATTCCTTGCGTGTCCCATATGAGGTTCACCTGAAGGATAAGGAAACATTTCTAGAACATAATACTTTCCCTTGTTTTGTTTTGAGGATGACCTGAGAGAATTTATCTTATCTTTATTCCATTTCTTTATCCATTTTTCTTCTATATTCAGTGGGCTGTATATTTCACTGTTTGATAGATTTTTCAAATTACGCTCCTTTAAAAGAGATGTTTGCTGCTTTTACTAAAACCGTAACTTCTATTAATTCTGCCACTCTGTTACTTTGGAATCCCTCCATAATCTTTCCAGATCGTAAAAAAGCCTGAATTCATCTGTGAAAATATGAATTACAAAATCATCATAATCTATTAGTATCCAATTACCTTCAGTAGAACCACTGACATGAATAGGGTATAAATTATATTCCTTTAACTTTATACGAATTTCTTCTTCTATCCTTCTAGTTAATCTTGTATTTTTCGCACCAATGATTATAAAGAAATCAGTAATAACAAGCCTGGATCTCATATCCAGAACTTTTATAAAATTGGCTTTTTTATCATCTGCTATCTTAGCTGTATATTTAACTGCTTCTAAAAGATTTTTAAATTTTAATTTTGATCTGGTATTATTTATAGTTTTTTTATCAGTTATTTGTAAAATCACTCCCCAAAATTATACTTATGTCTACATTATCTACATTATTATCCGATTTTGATATTACTCCAACTCCCAATATTTCTTGAAGCTGCTGTGCCAATTCTTCTACTCCTGCTTTGGAAGTAAAAACAATTATCTCAGTTTGCTCATAATTATAGTTATCAGCACTCTCGATTTTAACTACTTCTATAGCCGGGGCACTCTCTTTGAAATGATCTTCAATTATCTTTTGAGCTGTTGCCGCAAGTCCTGTTGTTCCTTCACCATTAAATATATTCAGTTTTATAACTAACTCCTCTTCTTCTGCTTCACTTGTTTCTTCTGCATCAGTTGTCTGAATAGCTCCTAAATCAAAATCATGCCCTAAAATAATTACTATATCAGTTTCCTGTGTAGAATCTTCCTGTGTAATAATACTGCCAGCCTTAAGTAAACTCTTAAGGTCTTCTGCTGCTGACATTATATAGGGTTCTCCTGATTTTATAATAATCTGGGTAATATCATAATTATAATTATCAGCATCTCCAGCAGCAGCAACATTAAATTTGCTTTTGCCATCAGAATATTTTAAACCCCCTAAGTACTCTGAAGCATTGCCTGCAATACCCGGGGTCCCCACTCCATTTAATACAGTTAAGCTAACAGTTTCAGCGAATTCTGACTCTTCTATAATAGCAGCTTCGCCAGTTAAAATATCCGGTATCTCAGTTATGTCAGGAACATAAAATATACTTCCTTCAAGCTCAACAGGAGTAACACTTAAAACATAAACCATGCCCTTGTCACTTTCAATTCCAGAAAATGTAGCTATCATTTGGGCCAATTCATCAATACTTAAGTCAGTTTCAATATAATCAGAAACAGCAGTCAGATTTACTGCCAGGTCACCCTGGCTCATACCCATAATTTCATCAAATATCGTATCCAGGAGCAATTTTTGTTTCCTAATATTTTCTATAGCAACATCACTATTGACACCACTGAAATATTTTAAAAAATCCACTGCAACCTCACCACTAATCAAATTGGTCCCCTGGTTTAACTCAATAGGTACCCCATCACTCCCAGTTATGGTAATACTATCATCTAATTCCAGGTTAATGCCATCCAATTTATTTACAATATTACATATATCCATAAGCATGTAATTACTAACATTAATTCCCATATTATTCTCTATTGAAAGCTTTAAAAGGTCCATTCCACCATACTCAACTGATCTATTAATACTTTCAAGACCAAAACCAGGAATTTCTATTAAAGTACTTGTTGGAATACATAAGGATATTAAATTTAATTCAGCACTATCATAACTGGAATATAGTATAGAATTAATCTCAGGCTCTAATAAGTTTTCCCCTGCACCTGTAATAACAATGCTAATATCCTGCCCTAGCTCCAAATTTCCTGGAACAATAATACTACCAGCTTCAGCTACTTCTCCTCCCGAGAACCACTTATTTTTAATAAATCTATACCCAAAGACAATACCTATTGCCACCAGTACAAGAATAGCCATTATTGCTATTGTGGATATTATCAGTCTTCTTTTCCTTCGCTTCTCCTTTATTCTCTTACTTCTATATCCACTATCATCATGTTCCGCAGATTCATAATCTTTAAACTCAAAATCCTCATCCTTGAAAAAATCATCTTCTACGTCACGCATGTCTTCTTTCTTATCTTCATAATCATTCTTGTATTTATCATTATCTCTATCATTTTCTCTATCATCATTCCTGTCTCTATCTTCGTCATTTCTATCTCTGTAGTCATTGTAATCTTCCCTATTTTCATCATACCTACTCATGCCGTTGTCACTATCTTCACTATCCTTATCATTATTTACATCATAAAATTTTGAGTTATTATCATCTGAGGACATTTTATTTACCTCCACAAATATTATTCCAAATTCTGCTAGTTTCAGGGTAAAGTAATTTATTTCTATTCAATACATATATTATATTACTTTTATAAACTTCTAGTAAACATAAATCTATATTTTCACGGGATAATTTTCGCAAATTTTCCAATCTATCATATTTTCTATTCTCTTCCAGTTTATCAGAGATATATAAAATTTTATCATTTATACTCATATTATAGTACCCGACAGTATGAAATTTAATAGAGTTAAGTATTTCTTCGTCGATAATATCAAAGTCTCTTTTAACTAAATAAGGACCTGCAAAACTATGTATAAGTGAAGGTGAATTTAACTCAAATTCACTTCCAGCAATTTTTTCATCCTTTGCTATTTTGACAAGTTCCTCATACCTAAATATTTTACCATAATCATGAAGAATGCAAGAAATACATAGCTTAAAAAAAGATTCAATCATGCTGCTTTTTTTATTGCTGCTTGTAAATATATAAATACCTGCCAATTCTTCAGCAAATTTTAAAGTTGAGATGGAGTGTCGGTAAAGCTCAGGATACATTTTAGATCTAATATCTTTTTTTAAATCCTCTAGATACTTTTTTTGCTTTTTACTTAAAACTGAATCACTTATATAGTCCATGTTTTAGTATATAATTACACACTCCTTCTGGAAGTAAATAATTTATAGGCCTGCCTGATTTAATCCTATATCTTATATCTGTAGAAGAAATTGCTAGAGCAGGAACTTCCATTATTGATATTTTATCTTCATTATTATTAAAAAGTTTTTTCGTTAAGTCTTCTATTCTTGAAATATTATATCCAGGTCTGGTTGCTGCAATAAAACTACATAGTGTAATTATTTCCTCAGTATTTTTCCATGTAAGTATCTCAAGTATTGCATCTGCCCCTGTTATAAAATATAGTGATAATTCTTTTCCATATTTTTTCCTTAGTTCTCTAACAGTATCTATAGTATATGACTTACCCTTTTTATCTATTTCTATTCTAGAAACAATAAAATTACTGTTAGAGGCAGTTGCAATTACTGTCATTAAGTATCTATCCTCAGCACTGGCTATTTTTGCCAAAGTCTTATGTGGTGGCTCCCCTGTAGGTATAAAAATAACTTTATTTAGATTAAATTGTTTTAGAGCTTCCTGGGCAGTAACAAGATGGCCATAATGAATAGGATTAAAAGTTCCTCCCATTATACCAACTCGATTATCCTGTTTTTTATTTTTCACATTTACCCCTAAAACAATAACTGCTCTAAAATTTTCTTTTTTAAAAAATCTTATTCATTCCCTTACCAATTTTTACTCTCTTATATGTCCATCTCCCAATACTATAAATTTATTAGTTGTAATTTCACGAAGTCCCATAGGACCGCGCCAGTGTAATTTTTGGGTACTAATCCCTATTTCTGCTCCCATCCCAAATTCTCCTCCATCAGTAAACCTGGTAGAAGCATTTACAAAAACTGTAGATGAATCTACAGTTTTTGTAAAATAGATTGAATTCCTGTAATTTGAAGTAATTATTGCATCTGAGTGACTGGATCCATATTTATTTATATGACTTACAGCTTCTTCTATATTTTCTACAACTTTTACAGCAATTTTTAAATCCAGATATTCTTCATACCATTCTTCTTTAGACGCTAGATTAACCCCTGGATATATCTCTTTTGAAGCCATACATCCTCTTAAAACTACATTTTTTTCTTCTAATGCTTCCAGTACGGGTGGAAGTACTTTTTTTGCAATATCTTTATGTATAAGTAATTTTTCACATGCATTACACACACTTGGCCTTTGAGTCTTGGCATTTATCACTATACCAATAATACTACCGGTACTTATTCCATCTAAATAATTATCTATATATATATGGCAGTTGCCTATTCCAGTCTCAATTACAGGAACTCTGGAATTTTTAACTACGCTGTCTATTAATCCTTTTCCACCTCTTGGGATTAGAACATCTACATAATCTCTCAGCTTCATTAACTGCTGAGCATGTTCTCTATCACCTGTTGGGATAATCTGTATAATATCCTCCGGAAGATTATTACTCCGAAGTACATCACGCATTATATTAACAATCTTTTTATTAGTTGCCAGGACATGTGAACTACCACGCAGAATTACACAATTTCCAGCTTTCAAACAAAGTACTGAAGCATCAACCGTAACATTTGGTCTTGCTTCATAAATTATGCCTATAACACCCAGAGGAACCCTTATATTCTTAAGTATTAATCCATTTGGAAGATTGCAGCCAAAAATAACCTCTCCCACCGGATCTGTAAATTCAATTACCTGATCTATGCTTCTGGCAATTTTTTCTATCCTTTCTTCATCCAGTGTTAATCTATCCAGAAGACTTTCTGATATCTTAAGCTTTTTAGATCTTTCTACATCAATCTTATTTTCTCTTACAATATCATCACTATTTTTTATAAGCTCATTAGAAATATCTGCAAGTACCTTGTTCTTTAAACCTGTTTTGGCATTTGCAATAATAGATGAATATTTTTTTGCATTCTCTGCTATTTTTAATACTATATCCATATAGCCTTCCATTCTTTTAATATAGTAAACAAATTACCTATCAAAAACAACCAGGCAATCCCTGTTAATTATTTCACTGCAAAATGAAGAACCAAATTGTTTTGCAATCTGATTTTGATTTTTTCCTTTCATATTATCTATTTCTTCAGCAGAAAAGCTGCTAATACCTTTAGCAATTAATCTATTATCTATTGAAAGAACCTTTAAAGTATCCCCTTTGTTAAAATTTCCTAATATTTCTACCACTCCTACAGCTAAAATACTCTTGCCCTTATCCCTTATTGCATCTTCCGCTCCTCTGTCAATTATTATACTCCCCTTAGTCCTCATTCCAAAAGCAATCCACCTTTTTATACTCTTTACTTTTTTAATTGTTTGGGGTGCAAAAAAAGTTCCGACACTTTCAAAATTTAAGATCTTATCCAGCACATCAGGCATTCTACTATTTGCAATTATCATCGCAATTCCTGAAAAAGAACAAATTTTTGCTGCCTTTATTTTAGTCATCATCCCTCCTGAACCAAATGTAGAGCCAATTCCTCCTGCAATTTTTTCAATATCAGGAGTGACTTTTTCCACAAAAGGTATCAGCTTTGCATCACTTGTAGTCTTAGGATTTTTATCATACATACCTTCTATATCAGATAAAATTATTAATGCATCTGCATCTGCCAAACTTGATACCAGGGCTGCTAAATTATCATTATCCCCAAATTTAATTTCATCAACGGCAGAACTATCATTCTCATTAATAATGGGTATCACATTTAACTTAATTAGATTCTCTATTGTATTTCTAATATTTAGATACTGCTTTCTTCTTGTAGTATCTTCCTTGGTAAGCAAAATCTGTCCAACTTTTAAACTATATTCAGAAAATAAATTGTCATAAGCCTTCATAAGCTCAACCTGTCCCACAGAAGCTGCTGCCTGAAGAACACTTATATCATTTGGCCTTTTTAAAATGTTAAGATACTTGAGTCCAGCAGCTATCGCTCCACTGGTTACAATAATAATTTCAATACCTTTTTTGGTAACATTTCTGACCTCACCTGTGAATTTTTT
This sequence comes from Actinomycetes bacterium, assembly GCA_030609215.1. GTDB lineage: Bacteria > Actinomycetota > Humimicrobiia > Humimicrobiales > Humimicrobiaceae > JADHVM01. The sequence continues at coordinate 7,361 of JAUWCR010000034.1, forward strand.
CATATTTGCAATATCCAGTCCACCGCTTTCTAGAGTAAGACTGCTGGAACCAATTTTTATAACAATTCTTTTTATATTTTTTAAATACTTTTTCCTATCCACTGCTTATCTTCCCTTTTACTTCTTATACTTATCCTTTTATCCTTACTTATCTCTTTATTCTTTAAGCTCAAACACTAAATCTCCTATTATTACAGAACTACCTTCCTTGATTCCCAGTTTTTTTAGCCTATCGCCTATTTCCATCTTTTTTAACCTGTTTTTCAAATATTCCAGTGCTTCTTCATTATCTAAATCAGTCATAGCTACGATTCTCTCAAGCTTTTTATTTTTAACTATATATTCATCACCCATCCTTTCAATATCTATTCTTTCATTTTTCAATCTGGTGGTTTCAATATTATAAATTTTTACCCCCTGCTGTTTTTCAAATCCATAAGTATCTTCATCCCCAGGCTTACTTTCATACTCTTCAATCTTCTTATATAAAGTCCAGATTAATTCATTTAATCCCTCTCCAGTGACTGCTGATATTAAAAAAGCTTTTTTCCCACTTTTTCTCTCTAATTTTTTCTTTAAAGCCTGCAACACCTGCCTATCAGAAATCAAATCAATCTTATTTATGGCTATTATAAAATCTTTTTTATAAAGGCTTCTATCATAAAGTTTTATCTCTTCCCTTAGTATTTCAAAAGATCTTACAATATCAATATATCCTATAGTGTTCTTATCAATAATAACCGCCTGACCATCAAGAACCATTACTAATACTTTACTCCTTAATATATGCCTTAAAAACTTATCACCAAGCCCTGTACCTCTATGGGCATCTTTAATAATTCCAGGTATATCTGCAACAATAAAAGTTTCATCATCTACTGACACTACTCCAAGACTGGGAACAATAGTGGTAAAAGGATAATCAGCAATCTTGGGCCTCGCTGCAGATATCTTACTTATTAAGGTGGATTTTCCAGCATTAGGAAAACCAACTAGTGCTGCATCTGCAATCAGACGAAGTTCAAGATTAATCCACATTTCCTCAACTTTTTCACCCTTTTCAGCAAAGGAAGGAAATCTTCTCTTCTGAGATGTAAAATTTGCATTGCCTCTGCCGCCAATTCCTCCCATGGCAATTATAGTTTTATCTGCATCTTTCCTAAGATCAGCTAAAATTTCTCCTCTTTTATCCTTAATTATAGTTCCTGTCGGCACCTGAATTGTTAGATCTTCTCCATCCCTGCCGTTTTTATTATTAGACATTCCGCTGCAACCATTTTGAGCTTTAAAATGTATCTTTTTTCTAAATCCATATAAGGTATTTAGGCGGCTTGCAGCCTGTATAATTATATTTCCGCCCCCACCTCCATTTCCACCACTTGCTATCTTTTTTCTACTCCCTTTGCTATAGAAAAAGCTGACCAGCCCATTTCCACCATCACCTGCTTTTATATTTATTTTTGCTTCATCTATAAACATCTAATAAAACTTTCCTTTAAGCTCAAGTAAATATATCTAATTTCATTGTATTTTACACCTTCAAACTCTTTTTATTCTTAAATATATATTATCACATTAAACTGACTTTATTAATATCACTGGACTCCCAATAGAAATTGTAACTTAAGAATAGAATGGAACTCTTCAAGACTTTTAATAAAATTAAAATTATTTTTATTCTGCAGAATTTCCAGATCCTCTGTAATAAGTAAAGCTTTCTCGCTAAGAGCCACTGCCATATAACAAGCGTCATAAAATGTCAGCTTAGATTTTTCTTAAATATCAATTGTATTATCAATAATTTCTTTATCTGGATAAATTATATCTAAATCCATAAGATACAAGGTCTCTAAGGCTAAGTGTATAATATT
>JAUWCR010000057.1 GCA_030609215.1 Actinomycetes bacterium
GCCATTTTTTCCTCCACCGAGGAGACCTCAACAACTCCATGATAAAAAAAAATGGTGATATAATTGAGCTAACTAAATATACAGCACAAAATGGTAGTGGTTTATGAAAAGCTAACTTAGGAATTAAATAAATTAAAGCAGATAACACGTTAATAAGAAAAATAATTCCTGCTGCAATTAGTAACCTTTGGTGAAGCTGGAAAAACTCTATGATTCTGATCATTTACTTAACCATGCCAAATATTAAAGGCTCTTATTAAATAATATAAATTGTCTATATTTTATAAGGTAATTTTAATCATTTATAATTGTTATTACAAATTGGAAGTAGGATGAAAGTTTTTAACTATGATAGCTGGCTGTGTTTTCTGGACGAAGTTCGAACTTTCTTTGAGGAAAATCCGCAACCAGATTTTTAAAACCTTATTCGGCAATTCTGTCCAACCTCCATAATAGCTTAGCAAAACAGGAAGATCATCTCTCCAGTTTTTTTCCTAAAGACCTGCTCCGCAGGGCACTCGGGGCGGAAGGAGGGTCCGGGGGGAATTCCGCCCCGGCTTTACCAGCTTCCTTTTCGTCGATATTTTCAGATGTATTTTGTAAAATGGAATATGGTTCATAAATAGAACTTATTAGATTCAAAAAGTAATCAGAAATTAGGGTAATTTAAATCACAGGTCAATTTCCTTTTTTAAGTGCTCCCTAATTGCTATAAAAAAATCATTTGCCTCCTCAAGATTCTCCTCAGCATCTTCTCGAGTAGCTGAATAAATTACATCATAATCAGCTCTATATCTGTCATCTTGAACCTCGGCTAGGATTTTTGCATATTTTTTATCCAGTTTACCTGTTTTTATAAGGTGTTTTCCAAAAAGCCTTCTAACTGCCTGATGTGAACCTATGTTTATATCTTCTATAAGTAATACAGCTCTTGCTGCATGTAATGCACCATAATAACATCGCGATATGGCATCCTCGTAATAACTTTTTTGGATTAGCACTTCTGCAGACTTCAGTGCCTTATCGGCCCGGCTTATTTCTTTTTTTATCTCTTCCAGGTTCATACAGTTATAGCCTCGCGGTCCACATTTTGTATAAATTGAGTAGGTAAGTTTCTTAAGTGGCCTACATAATCATTTGATAATACTTGAATTGAAAGTACGATATTATTGTCAATTTCAAGTTCATAGCCAGTAAACCTTATTTCCCTAATTATTTTTTTATCATTGGATTTAGTGATAACAAGAATATCAATATCGGAATCTTCTACTGCATCCCCTCTTGCTTTTGAGCCAAATATTAAAACCTTCATTATTTCTTCAGGGAATTTTTTTTCAATTCTCTTTTTAAAAGTGCTTATTATGTTTTTTTCCTTATTGGATAATCTCATAATATTTATTTCCTAAAATATGTTTATATAAAAATTATAGTGGAAATACACTAAATATAAAACTAAAATATCACTTTCTGCAATTGTGTGATTCAAGCTGCATTTGAAATTAATCCTTTTACGGGTAGACATTATAATCTCTTTTTGTCTACAGTCCATATTCGTCAAATCATTCCAGTATTTCCAATCATATCTTTTTTTATTATATGCTATACAGAGAAATAGTGGAATATTATATTATCCATTACAATATAACTGGATCGTCATCAAAGTCCATCATTAGCAAATAAGATATTGATGAAACAATTTACACTGTATATTTTTTGCACATTGCTTTTTCATCAATTTTTTTATCTTTCAATATTTTATTAATATGCTTTATGGTAACCTTTCTATCCATATTAGAAACTTGCCTTTTGCCGACCGCACGCTGGCCTGTGACTTCAAAAATGCCTGGATTATAGCGGAAAGATACCATGGGGAGGCGCAGCGCGCAGAGATAACCTCTTATGATTTTGCAAAAAGTGAAAGCTGGCTGGGGAGGGAGGATTCGAACCTCCGATCACGAGACCAAAACCCGTTGCCTTGCCGCTTGGCTACTCCCCAATTAAGCTAATAAATTTTATATCAAATTTGCATAAAATTCAAACCATGGCAACCATATACTTTAAAGCAATAACGAGTCTTGACATCATATACCTTAATAATAGTAAATTAAATGAATGATTTTAAATTCTGTTTAAAAAAATGAAAGAAGACTTTATATAAAAGATTCTATATAAAATTTAAACTGTTAGGAATAGTATAAGATAAAAAGACCCTGCTAGATAATTCCTCTAATCCCTTATGTACTTCACGAGCAACTTTTAAATCCCGGCAGAATGCAAATACTGTAGGTCCGCTTCCAGTCATCTGTGCAGAAATAGCTCCAAGCGATAAAGCTTTCTCTTTTAATGAAGCAACTATACTATCTTCAGTAACAACTACATCTTCTAAATCATTGCCAAGATTATTTAAAAAATCAGTAAATTTTCTATCAAATATATTATTTATTAAATTATCATGTATCGATTTTTTCTCTTTTCCAATTAAATCAAATTTTTCATATACCTCACCAGATAAAAATTTCTTGCCATTGCTAGCAAGAACAACCCAGTAAAAAGGCAAATCTGGCAGTGCCAAAATCTTTTCGCCTTTCCCTTCTACTAAAGCTGTCCCTCCAGAAATACAAAAAGGAACATCTGATCCAACCGAATCTGCCATTTCTATTAATTCACTTTTCCCAATATCTAAATTAAAAAGTTTCTGCAAGGCAACCAATGTAGCTGCTGCATTTGTACTCCCTCCTGCAAGTCCTGCACTTACAGGTATCCTCTTATGTATGTTAATCTTTATATTATATTTCTTTCTTAAATTAAAATTATTCAATATTAATAAGGCAGCCTTGTGAACTAAGTTCTTTTCTCCCAGGGGAATCTCTACATCATTGCTGGTAATAAAAATATCATTTCCATTCTCTGAATGGCTGGCAACTCCATAACCTTTATGAAAAACTTCAAAGCAAAGTTCATCAGAAAGACTAACACTCTGCATTATTGATTTTATTTCATGATAGCCATCAGTTCGGCCATTCTTTTGAACATTTAAATATAAATTTATTTTTCCTGAAGCTTCTATTGTAATTTTTTTATTAAACTTCATATACGCTAAATAATATCATATTAATTCAGTATTAGGTATAAAATTCTTAACCTGCCAGGAGCTAATTAATAATATTTTTATATAAAAAAATGAAATCCTCTAATTTGAGCTCTTCTGCTCTTACATTCTCATCTTTATTAATTTCATTAAGCAGTTTAATAATTAAAACCTTTTTGTCAAGGTATTTTTTACTACTCCCTGCCAATGAATTAATAATTTTTTTTCTTCTATTTGAAAAGCAATCATCAATAAATTTAAAAAAATTAATTACTGCTTTATTTTCATTCTCAATTTCTCCCTGAATACCTATTAATTCTTTTAATAGAACACTACTATCTTTCCTTATTATTTCAACAAAAGTAGAATCTACAAAAGGTTTAGGTCTAAAACAGTTTCTTGAAACTTGAAAACAGACATTGTAACTAGCTAAAAAATTTGACTTCACTGTATATGAACTATAATTTTTATCTCCAGGACTGGCAATAACTCTATCAGCAATATCTTTCTGTATGGTCACAAATAATCTATCAATGCCAGCTGCTTCAATTAGAATCTTAATTAACAGAGGTGCTGCTATTTTATAGGGGAGATTTGAAACAATCTTATTTATTTTATATTCCTCACTTAGTTTGCAATAATCTAACTTCAAAGCATCACCTTCTATCAATTCTATCTCTTCTCCAAGCCTCTCTGTAAAAATATCTTTAAATGCTTTTGCTATGAGTCTGTCTATTTCTATACAGATTATTTTATTTGAAAGAGACAGTAATACTTCAGTCAGACTGCCAATTCCACTTCCAATCTCAAGAATTATATCTTCAGAGCTTATATTTGCCTTGGAAGCAATTTTTTTTGCAATATTGGTATCTACTAAAAAATTTTGGCCTAAACCTTTTTTAAGCCCTATTTTATATTTTCTTATAATACTATCAGTTCTTATCGGAGAGCTAATGTATGCACTCATATTTTTATGATTATGAAATTTTATTTTTACTTAAAGAAAAAAATTTTTCCGCATTTTTTGAAGTGATTTCTGCTATTTCACTAACAGGTAAATTTTTTATCTCTGCTATTTTACAAGCTACATATTTTACGTATTCTGGGTAATTTTCTTTACCCCTTTTTGGTTGAGGAGCTAAAAAGGGGGCATCAGTTTCTATAAAAATCCTCTCAATTGGAATTTCTTTTATAACTTCAAGCACACTCTTTGCATTGGGAAAAGTTATTACTCCTGTAAATGATATGAAAAGACCTAAATCTATGCACTCCATAGCAAAGTCTAAATCTCCTGAAAAGCAATGGACAACTGCTCTAAAATTTTTATCGTGTGTATATTTCTTAACAACTCTCAAAGTATCGTTATGAGCATCTCTATCATGAATTATTACTGGTAAATTATATCTAATTGCCAGCTCTATATGTGCAGCAAATACTTTTTCCTGATCGCTTCTGGGGCTTAAATTCCTATAAAAGTCAAATCCTGTCTCTCCTACTGCAACAACCTTCCTACATTTATTTTTAGTATCTTCACCAGTCGCAAAATCAGCTTTTATTCCATTTACATCCTTAGTTTCATCCTTATAAAAATCATTAGCTCCGCTAATCATTGATTCAAGCTGCTTCCTATGATTACTTCCAAATTCTCTTGCATAATGCGGGTGAATACCAATACTTGCAAAAACATTATCAAATGTTTTTGAAAATTCTAAAGATTTCTTGCTTCCATCAAGACTTGTACCAACATTTATAATATACTTAACATCTTCCAATCTGGCATCTTTCACAGCTTCTTCGGGAGTTTTATTCTTCAGCATGTCCAGGTGTGCATGAGTATCAATAAAATAGGATTTACTACTTTTCTTTAATTCTTGGGAATAATATTTCCCTTTTCCCAATTTTTACTCCTCCCTTAAATTTACCCCACTGACCGTCTTTACTTATATCCATACCATCAATTTTTTCGTTTATTCCTATTTGACTAAATATTCTCTGGCAAGTTATGGGCATAAAAGGAGACAATATTAAAGCAGATAGTCTTATCGCTTCTGCTAAATCATATAATATACTATTAAGCTTCTTTGCATCAGAATCCTTGCTGCTCTTAGCAACAGCCCACGGCTGGCTATCTTCGATAAACTTATTAGTTAAATTTATAAATTCCCATATTTTTATAAGACACTTAGAATAATTAAAATCTTCTATACCTTTTATAGTTAAATTCTTAACTTCTTCCCATTTTTCTTGGAGTTTTGCATTACTTTCAGATTTTTCAGGAATTACTCCATCTCTATATTTACTAATCATTACCAGAGATCTCGAAACTAAATTTCCAATATCATTACTTAAATCAGAATTATATCTTTTAATCATTGCCTGATTGGTAAAAGAACCATCCTGTCCAAATGATAGTTCCCGGGTTAAAAAATACCGCAAAGCATCGACTCCAAACTCTTCTGAAAGCTCATCAGGATCAAGTGTTATCCCTTTAGATTTGGATAATTTTTCCTTACCCAATAACAACCAGCCATGCACAACAATATGTTTTGGCAGTTCAATTCCTGTAGACATAAGCAGTGCCGGCCAGATTACAGCATGGAATTTTAAAATATCCTTTCCAATATGATGTTGGTCCGCTGGCCAATAATCTCTATACAGATTATCATCATCCAGACCATATCCTAAGGCTGAAATATAATTTATAAGTGCATCAACCCATACATAACTATAATGCTTGCTGTCAAAAGGTATGGGAATTCCCCATGTCACTGCAGTTCTGGATACACTTATATCCTTTAATCCCTGCTTTAAAAGTCCCAGAACCTCATTTCTTCTTGTCTCAGGAATTACAAAATCAGGATTATCTTCAATATGTTTGATTAATTTATCTTTATAATTTGATAATTTAAAAAAATAATTCTCTTCTTTTACTTTTTCAACTTCCCTGTTGCACTGAGGACATTTACCATCAATCAGCTGAGAATCCAGCAAGAAAGTTTCACAGGGTACACAATACCATCCTTCATAAGTTCCCTTATACAAATCACCATTATCTTTAAGTCTGGTTATAATATTGCCTACAATTTTTTCATGGCTTTTTCCAGTAGTTCTTATAAAGGCATCGTTGCTTATAGAATAAAGCTTAAGAATTCTTTTCATATCCAATACCATATTGTCAACATATTTCTGCGGGGGGAGCCCTTTCTCCTGAGCACTCTTATAAATTTTTTGCCCATGCTCGTCAGACCCAGTTAAAAAATAAACATCTTTCCCCATCAATCTGTTAAATCTTGCCATAGTATCAGCCAGTATAAACTCATAAACCTGACCAAGATGCAGCTTTGCATTCATGTATGGGATTGCTGTGGTTATATAAAATTTTTCTTTTTCCATATCATCCTTTGCCATATTATTCCTTATTATGCCATTTATTAATAAATACTAATCAAATTTTTGTTGAAATATTATACAATCTTTGCCTATCTATGTCATACCTGGATTTAATGATTTTGATAGATTCCTTCTTAGTAATATTCTGTGATATTAAATCTATCAATTTTTTTCTTATATCATCCTCTGTATAATTTTTTATAAGCTCAAACCTGTACCCGTCAACTACTAACACAACTTCTCCCTTTACTTTTCTGGACTCTAGCTTAGATAACATTTCTGAAAAACTGCCTCTTATAATTTCCTCATACAGCTTTGATATCTCCCGTACTATACATGCTCTCCTATCACCAAACTTCTCTTTTAATTCTACTAACAGTTTTTTTAATCTAATTGGTGATTCATAAAATATAAGAGTATATGGAATAGTTGACAGTTCCCCTAATTTCTTTTTTCTTTTAGATTTTGTTTTAGGTAAAAACCCTATAAACAAGAAGCTATCCGGGGGAAGTCCTGATAAAACTAAGGCACTTACAGCCGCGTTTGGCCCTGGTATTATAGTCAGCGGTATATCCTTTTTAATACAATTATTTATTAACTTGTAACCTGGGTCCTGAATTACTGGCGTTCCTGATTCTGATACCAATGCTATATTTTTCCCTTCCTGAAGCAATCCACAGATTTTCTCAACTTTTTGCTTACTACTGTAATCCTGATAACTGATAATATCTTTTTTAGTAATTTTGTATCTACTAAGAAGTTTCTTTGTGGTCCTGGTATCTTCTGCAACTATTACATCTACATCCTTCAATGTCTTAATAAGCCTAAAACTTACATCCTCCAGATTACCTATAGGAGTTGCACATATAAAAAGATTCCCCTTAATTTTCTTTTCCATTTGATTAATTCTAAATTCTATGATTAAAAATAATAGTCCTTAAAAAAATTAGTTATTCCTTTATAAAAGATCAATAATTAAAAAGCAGTTCAGTAAATCTTTAGTTTTGAAAAAGTTGCTATTCTATCGAAATCTTTATCATGATGCAACAGTAATAAACCATTTTCTATTGCTAACTGCGCAATTAAACAATCT
>JAUWCR010000032.1 GCA_030609215.1 Actinomycetes bacterium
ATGAACAAAAGCATAATAGACATAAAAGAGCTAACCAAGATATACAGGATAGGAAATATAGAGATTAAGGCTCTGCGGGGTACAAACCTTAAGGTAGCTGAAGGTGAATTTGTATCCATAATGGGCCCATCAGGCTCAGGCAAATCTACCCTTATGAATATAATAGGATGCCTTGACATTCCAACATCAGGAACCTATCACTTAGAAGGAGTAGATGTATCAAAGCTGGGCGATAACAGCCTTGCTGAAATTAGAAACAGCAAGATAGGATTTGTATTTCAGACATTTAATCTGCTGACCAGAGCCAATGCAGTCTGTAACGTAGAGCTGCCCCTAATATACTCTAAGGAAGGAGATAGAAAGGGTAGAAGGGACAGGATAATTCGTGCACTTGACTCAGTTGGACTTATAGGATGGGAAAAGCATAAGCCCTCTGAGCTCTCAGGAGGACAGAGGCAGAGGGTAGCAATAGCAAGGGCACTTGTAAATGATCCTACAATAATTTTAGCTGATGAGCCTACAGGAAACTTGGATTCAGTAACAGGAGAAGAGATAATTGCTATATTTCAAAAGCTAAACAGAGAAGGTAAGACAATACTGCTTGTAACGCATGAGCTTAGCATAGCAAGGCATACAGACAGGGTCATATATCTAAAGGATGGGATTATACCAAATGAGGAGAGAATAGATAGTCCAATAGATGCAATAGAAAGACTTAAAAATATGCCCAGGCTTGAAGATAAGATAGGCAGTACACAAAAAGGACAGATGTTATGAGAAGACTGGCAGAAAATATAAAGATTGCATTTCAGTCACTTACTGCAAATAAGCTTCGCTCTTTTCTTACCATGCTTGGTATTATTATTGGAGTTGGGGCTGTGGTGGCAATGCTTGCAATAGGAGCAGGTGCGCAGGATTCTGTAATACAAAGCGTCCAGGAAATAGGATCTAATCTTATAATAGTAGTCCCGGGAAACAAGGAAGATAAACAGCAGGGTTTTGAGCAAATGCTGGGTGATGATAAAGATGCAGAAGCATTAAAAATTGATGATGCCAAAGCTATTGAAAAGGAAGCTAATTTAGTAAGCGGAGCTGCTCCAGTCATTTTAAGTTCGTCTGTTGTTTCTTATTTAAATAAAAACACAAGAGCAAGTATATACGCATCATCAGAAAAAGCTGAAGATATTTATAGTTTTGAAATGGAAAAAGGTAACTTTTTCAGCTCCAGTGATGTGGCAAATTCTTCCAATGTTGCAGTTTTAGGACAAACAGTCATAAATGAGTTATTTGGTAATATTGATCCATTGGGAGAAATAATTAAAGTAGATGGAAAAAATTTTACAGTCATCGGTATTGTAAAATCTAAAGGAACAGACCAATTTGGAAATGATCAGGATAATGTGGTTTCCATGCCAATCACTACTGCACAGAATAAACTTTATGGAATTGATTATGTTAATATGATACTTGCTCAAAGTATAAGTGAGGAAGATATTGATGAAGCTTCAGAAGAAATTGAAAAAATACTTAGAAGACAGCATAATATTGGGCCAGGGCAGCAAAATGATTTCACTGTTAGAAACCAAACTCAAATTTTAGATATTGTTGGTACTATAACAAGTGTCTTTACTATAACTATCGCCAGCATTGCAAGTATTTCTTTACTTGTCGGCGGAATAGGCATTATGAATATTATGCTTGTCTCAGTTACGGAAAGAACGCGAGAAATTGGTATTAGAAAAGCAATAGGAGCAAAAAATAAAGATATACTAATTCAATTTTTAATAGAAAGTGTTGTACTTAGTATTACTGGCGGAATTATGGGTATTATCTTTGCAGTAGTCGTGTCTATCATACTTAATAAATTTACAATACTTACCACAAGCATTACTGCTTACCCCATAATTATTGCTATAACATTCTCAACTATAGTAGGGTTATTTTTCGGAATTTATCCCGCAATGCGTGCAGCAAGATTAAATCCAATAGAAGCTTTAAGACATGAGTAATAATATAATAGAAGTAAAAAATCTTGTAAAAAAATTTAATAATATAACTGCAGTAGATAACATTTCTTTTTCAGTTAAGGAAGGAGAAATATTTGGATTTTTAGGTCCTAATGGAGCAGGTAAAACTACTACTATTAATATTATTTGTACGCTCCTTTCCCTAAACTCAGGTGATGTAACACTCTGTGGATATAATGTTTTAAAAGACAAGAATAAAATAAGAAATTGTATAGGATTAGTATTTCAGGACCCAAGCCTGGATGATAGGCTGACAGCCATGGAAAACTTAAACTTTCATTCTCTCCTGTATAATGTTCCAAGAAAATTAATTAAAAAAAGATGCGAAGAAGTACTTGAAACAGTAGACCTTACTAATAGAAAAAATGATCTTGTTAGAACTTTTTCGGGAGGAATGAGAAGAAGATTAGAAATAGCCCGCGGTCTTATACACTATCCAAAAATATTATTCTTAGATGAGCCGACAATAGGGCTTGATCCACAAACAAGACATAAAATATGGGATTACATTATTAAATTAAAGAAAAATCAAAATATAACCATATTCCTTACTACGCATTATATAGAAGAATCTGAAATATGTAACAGAATAGCAATTATTGATAGGGGGAAAATTATTGCTTTTGATACTCCTGAAGCTCTAAAAGATATGGTTGGTATGGATATAATTATTATTTCTTCTAAAGATAACAACAAGCTTAAATTTTATATCGAAAAGAAATTAAATAAAAAAGTTGAAATACACGAAGATGATAATATTAAATTTGAAGTAAAAAATAGTTCAAATTTTATTCCTGATTTCATTAAAAACTGTCCTGTAAAAATTACATCCATTAATGCAAGGAAATCAACTTTAAATGATGTCTTTTTGAATCTTACTGGAAGAGAAATAAGAGAAGAATATATGAACGCAAAAGATAATTTCAAATTAAAAATGAGATTTAGGACAAGAATGTAATGAAAGAATTAGCAGGAATATATATCATATGGTTAAGAGATGTTAAAAAATTCTTTCGAGACAAACCAAGAATTATTGGCTCATTAGCCCAGCCAGCAATATTTCTTTTCATATTAGGCAGTGGTCTTGCAATCTCCTTTCAAGTATTCGGAGGTGGTGGAGGTAAAGATTACCTTGAGTTTATGTTTCCTGGGATTATCGGTATGACCATTCTATTCACCTCTTTCTTCAGCGCAATGTCTATTATCTGGGATAGGGAATTTGGATTTTTAAAAGAAGTTTTAGTGTCTCCTCTCTCCAGAGCTTCAATCGTAATAGGAAAAAATTTAGGAGGTTCTACAGTTGCGATGATTCAAGGCTCTATAATACTTATATTTTCACCAATCCTTAAAATACCAATTACAGTTGTCTCAATTTTAAAATTATTACCTATTATGTTTCTAACTGCTATGGTTATTTCATCTTTAGGGATCACTCTCGCTGCACGTCTAAAGACAATGCAAGGATTTCAAGTACTGACAAACTTTATCTTAATGCCTATGTTTTTTCTCTCTGGAGCATTGTTTCCACTGGTAGATTTGCCTAAATGGATGGCCTATCTTGTTATAATAAATCCTCTATCATATGGAATTGATGCAATGAGAACTGTAATGCTTGGAAATTCTTACCCGCAGCTACACCCGCTATATATAAATGTAATTGTTTTATCAGCAATTATAATAGTAATCACTTTCATTGGTATACTGCTTTTTAATAAACAGGAATAGACCTTTTATTTTTCTATTCCTTCTTTTAAGTCCTCCATATAATCAGAAAACTGATTCCTAAATTTTACTACCTTATCTGTAACCAAATCACATACCTGCTTGCAATTATCTTCCATCTTCTCTGTTAAAATTTTCCTTGTTTCCTCCCCTTTCCTGGGCGCACAAAGTATACCAATTATTGCTCCTAGCCCAAATGCTAGAATAAGATAACCAAATACCTCAGATTTTTTCATATTAATTTACTCCTTTTTAGATCTAGCTCTTCTTCTGTTTCTAGCTCTAATAGCCTGCCATATTATAATTAAAATTATTGCAATCAATACAAGCACAGGACTCATAATTATTAACGCAACAATCATTCCATTAAATACAGTTACTGCTCCTTTAAATCCTCTTTTTAAAGCATCTATAAATCCCCATCCTGGAGTTGTCTTTATAGACTCAGGTTCATATAGATACACTTCAATAGTAGAAAAAGATACCATATTATCCAGATAATTCATTCTTCCTTTTATTACTTCTATCTCTTCCTGAACATAACTCAGCTCTCTCTGAACTTCTATACTTTCACTTACATTCTTTGATTGTTTCATTAATCCAAGCAGAATATCTTCCTGAGCTTCCAGATTTCTAAGCCTGCTTTCAAGATCAATATATTCCTGGGTTACATCTTGACCTGTTATACTTATATTTCTAACAGTGCCCATTTCTTTCAGTCTATCTATTACATAATTAAAATTCTCATGATCAACTCTTAATATTATTGATCCACTTGTTAAGTTGCCTTCACTATCAGAGTAACTTTGGGTGCTGCTGATAAAACCATCATTTTGCTCTGCTAAATTAGTAATTTTAAATAACTTACTTTCAAATTCACCTTTCTCAATTTCCAATTCCATGTATGCATTTTTAATTACTTTCCTCTCTATAGCAGGAGATGTAACATAATCAGATTCACCTGCGTCCACCATCTCTTCTTCCATATAGCTTTCCTCAGCATATTCCTCAGCAACAGCAGGCGCCTCAGCTCCAGTCATTTCAAATTCCCCGGGGGCTGCTCCTTCCACAGCCTTTTCCACAAGACCATACTCTGGCTCAGCACTACTCGCAACACCCTTTAGCATTGAACATCCTGAAAGGACTATCCCCGCAAAGAAAATAATAGTTATTGTAATTAACAACAATTTAAAAAATTTATTTCCCATCTTGGTCCTCCTATAAAATATTTTTTACAGTTTTACTTAATAAATAAACTCTCTTTAAAAATAATAATAAAACTTCATAGATTATTTTTTAAGCTATTGATAAAACTTTTATGTTCTCAATATTTTAAACTATTCTAATAATCTACTCTATTTATCTTATATTGTTTAATTATAACTAATTTTAATAATAAAAACACTACCATATACCTGTTTTTACATACTTATCAATTGCTTCTGCAGCACTCTTTCCAGCACCCATTGCAAGTATTACAGTTGCCGCACCAGTTACTATATCACCTCCTGCAAACACCCCTTTCTTGCTTGTCTTGCCAGTCTGGGTATCTGCCTCTATATACCCTCTTCTTGTTAATTTCAGTCCGCTTGCAGTTGAAGTAAGCAATGGGTTAGGTCCTTGTCCAATAGCCATTACCACTGCTTCAATATCTATATCATGTTCCGATCCATTAATAGGCATTGGGCGTCTTCTGCCAGATTCATCCGGCTCGCCAAGCTTCATTTTGACACATTTAATTTTTTTTACCCATCCTTCGCTGCCAACAATTTCAACAGGATTTGTAAGAAGAATAAATTCTATCCCTTCTTGTTTTGCATGCTCTATTTCCTCATTTCTTGCAGGCATCTCAACTTCACTTCTCCGGTATATAAGATAGACATTCTTAGCACCAAGTCTTTTGGCAGTTCGAGCTGAATCCATTGCAACATTGCCTCCTCCAACAACAGCTATATCTCTAACTCTTGCAATTGGAGTATCATACTCAGGAAATAAATATGCTTTCATCAAATTTGAGCGTGTAAGATACTCATTGGCAGAATAAACTCCATTTAAGTTTTCACCAGGGATATTCATAAAGTAAGGGAGACCTGCGCCTGTCCCAATAAAAACACTGCTGTAACCATTATTTAACATATCATCTATAGTTAGTACTTTACCTATTACCATATTTAATTTTATTTCCACTCCCAAACTCTCTACAAATTTTACTTCCTTTTCTAAAATTTTTTTTGGGAGCCTGAACTCAGGTATTCCATAAACAAGTACACCTCCTGTTTTATGCAAGGCCTCAAAAATAGTTACTTTGTAACCCTTTTTTGCAAGCTCCCCTGCACATGTAAGACCTGCAGGGCCGGATCCTATTATCGCAATTTTTTTATTTGAAGATTTACAGTCAAGTTCCTTACTTTTTGAATTATTATTTTCACTACATCCACTACTCTCATTTCCAGTAATGCTATTTTTTGATAATTTTCTATCAGCAACAAATCTCTCCAGTCTTCCTATAGCAACAGGTTTATCTTTTACTGCTAGAATGCACTTTTTCTCACACTGATCTTCCTGAGGACAAACTCTCCCACAAATTGCTGGAAGGGAGTTTTTTTCTCTTATTTTATCTAATGCTTTATCAAATTCTTTTTTACTGATTAAATCTATGAAGCTTTTAATATCTATATCCACAGGACACCCTTCAATACAGCGCGGATTTTTGCACTGCAGACATCTTGTGCTCTCTTTTACTGCATCCTCTTCAGTATAACCAAGAGCTACCTCTTTAAAATTCTTAATTCTCTCTTCTGGATTCTGCTCCGGCATGGAAGTCCTGCGAATTTTAACTTTTTTAGTTCTCTTATTACTTTTTTCACTTACCATAATAATTTTAGCTTTCCTTCTTAATTGTAGTCTTTATTTTAATTCTCTTTTTTACTTAGCAGGTTTTTCCGTTTTTCTGCTCAAGCATTTTACATCCACATTTCTCCTCATATAGATCTAAAGCTTTTTTCTCTTCATTTAAATACATTTTCTGCCTCAACATTAGTAAATTAAAATTCACCTTGTGCCCGTCAAATTCGGGACCATTAACACAAACAAACTTTGTCTCTCCTCCAACTTCAACTCTACAGGCACCACACATCCCGGTCCCATCTACCATTATAGAATTTAAAGATACTATAGTTTTTATACTATATGGTTTTGTAACACTACACACTGCACTCATCATTGGAGCTGGACCAATAGCTATTACTCTATTAATATCTTTTCTTAAATCACTATCACTACTTTTTTCGCTATCTTCCAATAATTCATTTAACTTTTCTGAAACAAAACCATGAAACCCTATACTCCCGTCATCACTGCAGATGTAGAATTCATCACTTATCTCTTTCATCTCATCAGCAAGTATTAAACTAGCTTTATTTTTAGCACCTATTATGGAAATAATATAATTTCGGGTATTCTTAAGTGACTTAGCTATAGGCATTACAGGAGCAATTCCCACACCCCCTCCAACACATATTACCTTTCCAAATCTTTCTATTTCGCTTTGCTTTCCTAATGGCCCCACAACATCTCTAATACTATCTCCCCTCTTTAATTTTGATAGCATATATGTAGTTTTCCCAATACTCATTGTGACCAAGCTTATAATTCCCTGGCTGCTATCATAATCAGCAATTGTCAAAGGAATCCTCTCACCGTATTCATTTACTCTAATAACAACAAATTGCCCCGCTTTTGCTTTTTTAGCAATTAGTGGGGCTTCAATTTCAAATCTATCAATACCTTCGGCCAATTTTATTTTTCCTACAATCTTATACAATGAACACCTGCCCTTTTTAAGTATTTCAAAATGATTTAGTTACTTATGAGTTTTTCTATATTAACAGCAATTTTTTCAATTGCGCTTTTAAACTTATCTTCCGAATCACATGGAGAATAATTTTTCAAATCTGATTCTCTAACTTTTTCACTATAAGGAAGCTCACCCAGTATTTTAAAATCTTTTAAACTCTTCTTAAGTAATTTTTTTTCTTCTTCTGATTTCAATTTATTAATAACAATAAATACAGATTTAAATCCTAGATCCATAGACATTTTCTTAACTGCGTGAGCTGTTTGAATGCTCCTTAAACCTGGTTCTATTACTACTATTAACATATCCATATTCTCACACGTACCTCTTCCAAGATGCTCAATACCAGCTTCCATATCCAGGATAACTGCTTCATCTCTATCTATAGCTAGGTGTCTGAACACCCTCTTTAGTAAAACATTTTCCGGGCAGTAACAACCGCTGCCTCCTGCCTTAATGGTCCCTGCAACCAGAAGCTTGACTCCATTAACATCAATACTAAACTTTGAGGGTATATCATCAACTTTAGGATTCAATTTGAAATATGCTCCATACCCGCCAGGTTTTGCACCTGTTCTTTCTTCTATAAGCTCCTTCATGTCAGTTAATGGATTTATTTTAGAAGCTTTATCATAACTGAGCCCTAATGTAGTAGCAAGATTAGCATCAGGGTCTGCATCCACAGCAATAACCTTATAATTATTTTTAACATAATATTTTGCCAGGCATGCAGCTAAAGTTGTTTTACCTACTCCGCCTTTGCCAGATATTGCTATTTTCATTTCAGATCCTAACTTTTTTTCGCCAATATATTAAAAAACCTTCAAGTATAATAATTTAAAAATATTATTACTACTTTTTAATACTATTATCACCATTTCCCACTGGCACCGCCTCCGCCTGACGACCCTCCTCCAAATCCTCCAGATCCTCCTCCAGAGGACCCGCCTCCGCCGCTTCCAATACCCCAGAAAGAAATTTTTCTCAACCTTCGTATTTTTTCTATTTTTTCATCCTTGTATCCGCATTTAGTACAGTATCTCTCAATCAACCTCTTGCCTTCAGATTTATAGGTTGGTCTTTCCAATGCTTTTATTTTAATGCGAAGTCTAATACTTCTACATTTTGGACATCTTCTTCTAACAATATTAACTATAGCTATAAATATTATAAAAATAAAAAATATAGGTAAGCAAATAACTAAAAAGGGGAAACCGCAAAAAGTATTTCTAAATGACGAAGATCTTATAGCTGAGGAAGCATCTACAGTATTATCCGAATATGGTATTGTATCCATTTCATTTTCCTTGTATATTTCATTGGAGATTGCAACAACCCCGTCGTATAAACCGCTGTTATAATCTTCTTCTTTAAATCTAGGCACAATAATATCATCAATAATATTTGCTGCTTCTAAGTCTGTAATAGTTCCTTCAAGGCCGTACCCAACCTCAATTCTTAATTCACGATCTTCTACAGCAACCAATAATAGGATCCCGTTGTCTTCTTTCTTTTTGCCAATTCCCCATTTTTCAAATAGTTCAACCGCATATTCTTCAATAGTTATTCCCTCAAGGCTATTAACTATTGCAACAGCAATTTCGCACGTAGTTTCCTGTTCAACCCTGGCTACAATCTCTTCTAACTTAGATTCCCAGCTTGAGCCTAATACACCT
>JAUWCR010000081.1 GCA_030609215.1 Actinomycetes bacterium
ATATATGAAATGAAAAATATAGGTATAATTTCCAATAATAAAAACAAAAGAGCATTAAGTATTGCAAAGGAAATTTATGATTTCTTAATTGGAAAAAAAATCAATGTTTTTTTACTTGATGGCGATAAAATGCCAGGTATATACAAGCTTCCAGCACATTTAGAGAAAGATTTTATTTCGCAGGTAGATTTATTAATATCAGTTGGAGGAGACGGCACATTCCTCAGAGCTTCTAAATATTCATTTAAAAGGGAAATTCCAATAATGGGTATTAATGTTGGCAATTTAGGATTTCTGGCTGAAGTCAATATAGAAAACATGTATAAAGCTTTAGAGTATGTTTTAGAAGAAAATTGTAAAATAGAAGATAGAATGTTAATAGAAGCAGTGATATATAGAAATGAAAAAATAATAAGCGATGCTAATAATCCATACATTGCATTAAATGAATTTACTATTAACAGGACTATGTTTGCAAAATTAATAACAGTTGAAGTAATAATAAACGATTTTTCTGTAATGAATTTCAGAGCTGATGGTGTAATAATTTCAACACCAACTGGCTCCACAGCTTATTCTTTATCTGCAGGTGGTCCTGTGGTTGAGCCAAAAAATGAAGTAATAATTGTGACTCCTATATGTGCTCATACATTATGCACCAGAAGTATTGTTATAAGTCCAAAAAATAAATTAAAAGTTAGAATAAAGGCAAGAAATAAAAATGCAAGTTTAAATGTTGATGGAGTGAGGAAGAAAGTTGATATACAACCAGAGGATATTTTTAAAATAAAAAAATCAAATTTAAAATTGAAATTAATAACTTTTGACGAAAATATATTTTTTAAAATCTTTAAGGATAAATTATTAGAAAGATAATAATTGTATATAATATATATCACTAAGCTTATCTAAGATCTATAAATTATGTTAAAAGAACTACAGGTTAAAAATTTTGCCATAATAGATGATGCAGTAGTAAAGTTCGAGAAAGGTTTAAATATTTTAACTGGCGAAACTGGTGCAGGAAAAACTCTAATTATTGAAGCTATCAATCTTTTAATAGGCGAGCGTGCAGAGAGTACATTAATAAGGGAAAATGAAGAAAAATTAATAGTACAGGGGTATTTCGATTTTAGCAAGAATAAGAAAGCTTTAAATTTTTTAATAAAAGAAAAATTAATTGAACCAGATGATAAAGGTGAAGATATTGTAATAAGCAGAGAGGTAAATAGAGTAGGAAGAAATAGGTCGTTTATTAATGGTGTTTTTACACAGGTAAGTACTTTAAAAAAATTAGGTGGGTATTTTATTGATATACACGGGCAGCATGATCACCAGTATTTACTGGAATCAAGCACTCATATAGAAGTTGTAGATAAATTTGGTAAAGGTGATTTAGAAAATATTAAGAAAAATTACAAAGATAGTTTAAAGAACTATATTAATATAAAAGAGAAACTGGAAAAGTTAATAAACCTTAAAAATGAAAAGGACGAAAGGTTGTTTGATTTAAAATACAGGTTAGATGAAATAGAGAAATTAAATTTAGGTGAGAATGATGAGATTGATTTAGAAAATGAGTTAAGGGTACTGAAAAATTATGAAAAAATTTATAATCTGTCTTCGGAGTGTATAAATATAATTAAAGGTGCCGGGGATGACATAACTTCTTTCGAAGACAACGCTGCAGTAATTGAGAAAAATTTTGTGGATTTATCCAAAATTGATACAAGATTTAAGAAATACATAGAGGAAATTTCATCTGTTGTTGTTCTTGTTGATGAAATAAGCCATTTTTTAAAAACTTATATTGAAGATTTAGAATATAGCTCTGAAAGAATGGATTATATACATGAGAGATTATATAAAATAAATGAGATTAAGAAAAAATATAATATAGATTTTTTATCAATAAAAAAATTGTGTGAAAAGTTAAGGGAAGAAATTAATAATTTTGAGAGTATTGATAAAGAAATTGAAAAAAAACAGGCTGAATTTGATAAGGGCAAGGATATTGTGATTGAAAATGCAGTTAATCTCTCTGAATTTAGGAAAAAAGTGATAGAAAATCTAGAGGAAGACATAAGTCGTGAGCTTTTGGATTTGAATTTTAAATCTGTTATTTTTAAAGTATTAAGTAATTACATAAAGGGAGATAATGGTGTAGTAATAAATTCAGAAAAAGTAAAACTTGGAGACAATGGTATTGATAACATAGAATTTTTAATTTCACTAAATCTTGGTGAAAGCATGAAACCGTTAAGGAAAATTATTTCAGGTGGTGAAATTTCTCGTATAATGTTAGCCCTAAAGTCAATTATAAGTTCAGTAGACAATATAACTACAATGATTTTTGACGAAATAGATGCAGGTATTGGAGGAGAAACTTCAGTAATAATTGGTAAAAAATTATACAAAATATCAAAAAATTGTCAGGTTGTATGCATTACTCACCTTCCACAAATTGCATCTTTTTCAAATACACATTATTTTATAGACAAATTTATTGAAAAAAACAGGACAAAAATAAAAATACGTAAATTAGATAATAATGGCAAGATTAAAGAAATATCAAGAATGTCAAGTGGTTCTGAAGAAAGTGATATTTCTATTTTACATGCAGAAGAACTGTTGGAAAAATCCAATAGAATAAAGAAAGAATTAATAGGGGAACAGATAAAGATTGGAAACTAAGGAAACTAAATTCATCTTTGTTACTGGCGGTGTATTATCTTCATTGGGCAAAGGGATATGTGCATCTTCAGTGGGGAGACTGTTAAAATCAAGAGGTTACAGTATAATTATTCAAAAGCTTGATCCTTATATTAATATTGATCCTGGAACCATGAATCCTTTCCAGCATGGTGAAGTTTTTGTGACTGAAGATGGCGGCGAAACAGACTTAGATCTTGGACATTATGAGAGATTTATAGATGAGAATTTATCGAAGTATAATAATTTTACCAGTGGAAAGATATATAAAAATGTTATTGATAATGAAAGAAAAGGCGAATATCTTGGTTCAACAGTCCAGGTTATCCCTCACGTAACAGATGAAATAAAGAAGAGTATTAAAAAGACTTTAGAAAATAAAAAAGTAGACATTGTTATTACAGAAATAGGAGGAACAGTTGGAGATATTGAAAGCCTTCCATTTCTGGAAGCAATACGCCAATTCAAAAAGGATATTGGAAGAGAAAATGTCTTATATATACATGTTACATACATCCCATTTTTAAAGACTTCTGAAGAATTAAAGACAAAACCTACACAGCATAGCGTAAAGGAACTAAGGAGTATTGGCATACAACCGGATATTATTATTTGTAGGAGTGAAATAAAACTAACAGATGAATCAAAAGATAAAATAAGCTTGTTTTGTGATGTTGAGAAAGAAGCTATTATTGATGCCATAGATGTAAAACATATTTACGAAGTACCTAAAATGCTTCAGAAGGAAGGACTGGATTCTATTGCTATGTATAAATTAAATTTAAAATATAAGCCTTCAAATATGGAAAATTGGAATAAACTGGTAAAAGTAATTAATAATTTGGAAGGCAAAGTAAGAATAGGTATTATTGGTAAATATATTAATTTAAAGGATGCATATAAAAGTATAATAGAAGCTTTAAATCATGGTGGATATTTTTTCAAGAAGAATATTGAGATTAAATGGATAAATTCTGAAGTTTTAAATTTAGATAATTATGAAAATATATTAATGGATATAGATGGCATTTTGGTTCCAGGAGGATTTGGCGTAAGGGGAATTGATGGTAAGATCAATGCTGTTAGATATGCAAGGGAAAATAAGGTCCCTTATCTTGGAATATGCTTGGGCATGCAGTGTGCTGTAATAGAATTTGCTATTAATGTTCTTGGGTTAAAAGATGCAAATAGCTCTGAATTTAATTCTAAGACTAAAAACCCAGTAATAGGTCTAATGATAGAGCAAAAGGGTATTAATGAAAAAGGCGGGACAATGAGACTTGGCAGATATCCCTGTAGACTGAAGAAAGGTTCCCTTGCTTATAAAGCTTATAGAAAAAATATGGTTTACGAAAGACACAGGCATAGATATGAGTTTAATAATAAATATAAGCAAATAATGGAAGATGCTGGACTTAAAATTACTGGTTTATATCCCGAAAAAAAATTAGCTGAGATTATAGAAATAGAAAATCATCCATGGTTTGTAGCAGTACAATTTCACCCTGAATTTAAGTCCAGGCCCGATAGAACACATCCATTATTTAAGGATTTTATCCATGCTGCAATAAGAAGATCGCAGTCTGTTAAATGAAGTTAAAAAAAGCAATAGTTATAATAAATTCTATTCTTCTAATAATTATAATACTAATTTCACCACTATCTTATTATATTTTTAACTTTGATCATTATAATAACTTATATGAAAAAAATGGAGTTTATAAGGTCCTGGAAAATATAGATGTTTTAATTATTACTGAGAGTGTTTTTGATTTTTTTAAATACGGTACTGAGTTTAAAAAGTTTGAACTGAAAAGTAATATTGATTATTTTACTGATAATGAAATTAGCCACTTAGAGGATGTAAGAATACTGCTGATTAAAATTTTTATCCTTTATTATCTTAGTATATTTTTAATAGTTATTCTGACGATATTACTCATAGAAAAAAATATTCTTAAATTTTTTAAAAATATTGGTTTAATTTTTACAGTTTCTTCATCTTCAGTAATAATTATGCTTATAATTTTATATTTCTTAGGCAATAATTTCCCAAACTTATTTGAAAATTTTCATCAAATATTTTTTCCGCAGGGTAATTATACTTTTACATGGAATTCGCTGATTATTACAATTTTTCCTTTCGGTTTCTTCTATGACTTTTTTATTAAGATTGTAATAACTGCATTTATAATATCAATAATTTTATTTATTATTTGAATTTATGTTATAATTTTTTTTAGAGTAAAAAAAGAAGTTAAATAATTTGTAAAGAAAAAAATATAAAAATTAGGATTAATGATGAATGAAAAAAGTATTTATTTAAAATATGTAAATAAAAAAAGATTACTGGAAACATTAATTGAGCTTCTAAAGATAAAAAGCCCGTCAAAAAATGAAAAACAAATAGTAGATTACGTAGAGAAAAAGATAAGAGAGTTTGGACTTGAAGTTTATAAAGATAGCTGTGGGAAAAAATTTGGCAGCAATGCTGGAAATATAATTGCTGTATATAAATCAATTGAATCACAGCCGTCTAAGTATAAATCTATTTTTTTAGGGGCTCATATGGATACGGTAAAATTAAATGGTGATGTAAATCCTATTATTGTAGATGGAAAGATAATTAATAAAAATAATAAGTGCATACTTGGAGGAGATGACAAAGTAGCTATTGCTGCTATCGTGGAAGCATTGCATATAATTAAAGAAAAGAATATACCTACTGGCGATATATATATTCTATTTACAATTTCTGAGGAAATTGGGGTTCTGGGGGCAAAATATCTAGATTTAGAAAAGGTTAAAGCTGATTATGGTTTCGTTTTTGATGCTGAAGGCGATATAGGTATTATTTATAATAAGGCACCGTATCATAATTCTATCAATGCAGAATTTATTGGAAAAGCAGCACATGCTGGTATAGAACCTGAGAAAGGCATAAGTTCTATAAAGGCGGCGTCATCTGCTATTGATAATATAAAATTAGGAAGAATAGATAACGAAACAACATGCAATGTTGGAAAAATAAATGGAGGTGATGGGAGGAATATAGTTCCTGAGAGAACAAAGGTTGAAGCTGAAGCAAGAAGTTTGGAGCTTTCAAAGCTTAAAAAGATTACAGATTCAATTATAAGCGGGTTTAAAAAAGGTGCTAAAAAATATAATGCCAGGCTTGAATATGAAATTATAAGGGAATATGATGGTTTTGAAATATCAGTTGATGAGGTTCCTATGGTGATAGCAAAGAAAGCTATTGAAAGGTTGGGAATAAAACCTGAAATAAAATCCTCGGGCGGCGGCAGTGATATTAATATTTTTAATTCAAAAGGTAAAAGATCAGTAAATCTATCGGCAGGCATGGAAAATGTTCATACAAATAAAGAGTATGTAGAAATTAATCAGGTTGAGAAATTAGCTGCTTTGATATTAGAGATTTGCAGTTATAGATTTTAAAAAATATTTTCTTAAAGAGAGGGATATTATTATAAATTATGGATGAGAAATTATTTGAAAAAAAGATAGAATCAAAGAAAATTTTTAATGGTGATATAGTTGGGCTCTATTTTGACAAGGTAAGACTTCCTAATAATAAAATAACTACGAGGGAGAAAGTAACCCATCCTGGAGCAGTAGGAATTGTTCCTGTTAACAAAAATGGAGATATTATATTAGTAAGACAATATAGATACCCTGTTGGCAAAGTAATAATT
>JAUWCR010000161.1 GCA_030609215.1 Actinomycetes bacterium
ATTCCATAAGTAATAGCTCCTATTAGAAGAGCTACTCTTACAAATCTCAGGGAGTTTTTAAAATAATGCTCAAGGAAAGGCTTTTCAAGATCCTTGCAGCTTCTAGTAAATGAGAGGGTTATGCTATTTAATTCCATCTTGCTTGAATTGGTTAAAGGATTAGACTTTATAAAATTTTTATAATCTTTTGCCTTATTGTTTTTCATATCTGCTTTTAATTCTTTATTGATGCTTGCTTGTTTGTGTATAACTATGCATAACAGATACAATTAAAATATGATAATTTTCTTATATTACTTATTTTAATTCATTTCTATGTTTATTCATACTGAACTATATAATAATATTTTATGATATTTTTTATAATTATGCTATTAGTATTTCCTTAACATATTCTTGCATTTTTTATGGATGCGGTAAGAAAATTATTAATTTCATTTAATAAAACATGGTGTGTGGTATTTTAAAATAGAATGATATTTTCACAGAAAGCAGATTATAGATTGTAGAATTGAAAATAAATTAAGCCTATATTTTTTATATTAAGGTGACACAATAAATAGCTTTCTGGCTATATCAGGGTACTGGGCAATAAATTTAAGTTCACCCTCAACAATAGGTTTTTGATTGTGGACATTAGCGTACCTGACTAACTCTAAAATTTTATTAGCTTCTTCTTCGTCATGGAATTCTACCTGTAATTTTTCATAGACGTTTCTAAATCCTTTAATGCCGCTGTATTCACCAACAGTTATATTTCTTCCAGTTTCGATTATCTCGGGTTCGCCTCTTCCCAGTTCTTCAAAATCATAGAGCTCGTAATTTTTCCTATCCTTTAGAGCACCATCAGCATGAATGCCAGACTCATGTGCAAAAGCATTGGCTCCTACACCAGGCTGATTTATTGGTATGGGGATATTAAAAGCGTAAGATACGTATTTTGCAATTTTCCAGGTTTTTAATAAGTTTATTCTATCATCTAGGAGATTTTCACCTTTAAATGTACTTGAATGTTTTATAGCTAATAGAACTGAAACTAAATCTGCATTTCCTGCTCTTTCACCAACACCATTTACTGTAGTATTTATATAGGCATCCACTCCTGCATGAATTGCTGCTATTGCTCCAGCTAGTGAATTAGCAACAGCCATGCCCAAATCATTGTGACAGTGCAACTCTATAGGAATTTTAACTTCATTTGCTAATGTTTTTACTCTATCATAAATAGTAAATGGGTTATCAAAACCTAAAGTATCACAGTATCTTATTCTATCTGCGCCGTGTTCCTTTGCTGCACTGGCAAATTTTAAAAGATAATTCATATCAGTTCTAGAAGCATCCTCGGCATTTACTCCTATTGTTTTTATTCCTTTGCGTTTTGCCAGATCAGCAGCTTCAGTCATTATTCTGATAATGTCTTCTTCAGAAAATTTTCCCTTAAATTTCCCTTTTATCATCTGCTCAGAAGTAGATATAGAGAGATTAAGATGCTCAACTTTAGTCAGTTTTATAGCATCCTCTACATCCTGGGGAATTGCTCGAATCCAGCCTTCTAATATTATTGGGTGCAGTACTCCCATGTCTGCTAATTCTAAATTGGCATTGATATAATTAGTTTCATGATGTGTTACAGGAAAACCAAGTTCGCTCTGGTAGATTCCCATTTCGTTAAGATAGAGATTTATCATTGTCTTTTCCAGTTTTGATAAACATATTCTAGATGTCTGAACACCATCTCTGTTTGTTACATCAATGATATATATTTTATTATCTGCCACAGTAATGCTCGCTTTCTAAAATTTATTAATTATCGTTTTATATATTTTCCATGTACTAAAAAAAGTTAAAATGAAAAGTTGACTCTATTTCTGACTCGTCCATTAGTTGGTATGTTTTATAAGGTTAGCACAAAACAGATAAAAAATTCAATAAATAATTTATAAATATTAATAGAATAAATTATATAATAATGTAGATATTATTAGATATATGAGTTAAAATATGAATTAATATTAAGTATAATTTTAAAATAAGGAGAATTGTGAAAAGTAAAATGAGGATTAAAACGTTTTTAAAATTTATAACCATGTCTTTTCTACTGGTACCTTTAATAGTAGTATCTTTGCTTTTAAGTTCCTGCTGCTATGACCTTGGTAAGATTTCAGAATCAATTGAAGAATTCTCAAAGGATGAATTGTCTGATGAATTTTTAATTGAAGAGACAATATCTTCTGAGGAAATTGTTGTTAGAGATGGTTCCACTGAAAGAGTTATCGAAAGGACTTCCTCAGTTATGGAAATGAATATATCGCAGGAAGGTTCTGACGGCACTTATTTTGAGAAAGGAAGACCAGTATCTTTTTCAGCACTGAGCTTGATAGATCCGGACAGGGATCAGTTAGAATTTACATGGGAGACCCCGGATGGCGAAGAACTTGAAGGAGAAGAAATATCATATATATTTAGTGAAATAGGTGAGCATACTATAAGATTAAATGGAAAAGGTGAAAACTACGATGACTATGTCTGCAGGACTATACAAATATATGAGACAATTGGATCGATCATCCTTTTAAAGGAACATAATTGCAGTCTTAAAGTTGAATATTCAATTTTGAATAATGGACCTGGAAAATTAAGTGGAGTTCAATGCAATGTTGAAGCCCCAAAGACATGGGAGCCATTTCAGGTAATTAATGATTGTTTGGGAGATAGTGAGAATGCTGAAGAAATAGAGGATGATTTGGAAAACCTTTTCTATCATTACGAATTAGGTGATTTAGCTGATGGTGAAGCAGCTTCAGTAGAAGTAAATTATGATTTAGTAATATATGAATTTGATGATAAGAATTATGATAATATTTTTACAGCATTTGATGCTGATGACGGGGACCTTGAATCATATACTAAAAGTGAATCATATATTGACAGCGACTCTCCTATAATAATCGAAGCAGCAGCTGAAGCAATAGGAAGCGAATCAAACCCTTATTTGATTGCCGGGAAGCTATATGATTATATTGCAGATAATCTTGATTATGATTATAAGCTGGCGGCAAATAATGACAGGCAATTATTTAAGGCTTCAGAGATTTTAGAAAGAGGTAAGGGAACATGTATGGATTATTCTATTGTTTACGCGGCAGTTTGCAGGGCTGCCGGTATACCGGCAAAATATGTATCGGGGGTGCCGATAACTGTTGCGGTGGGTAAGCCTAATCAAGAGATATTTGAATGCCATGCCTGGAATGAAATCAAACTGCCCGAATACGGCTGGATACCATTAGATGTCACCTGGGAAAGCGGTTTTCTAACTCATAATTATTGTCTTAACTTAAAAACTCATGAAGGCCTGGAATATGATTATTCCAGTTTTTATTATCATACATCAGGCAATGAGCCTGAAATTATAATTGATTATAGCTATAGCGTGGACGGCATAGATCAATCTGACCTTAACTGGGCTTCATTTTCGGAATTTATTGAAATTTTTGAGTACTAAGGGGGACAAACGACCCTATTCTGGCTACAGCATGGAGCAGGTATTAAGGATATTGCCAATTTGATAAAGTAAAAAGTTAATTCAATAAATAATTCAATAAATATTTCAATAATTAACTTGACTATTATATTTAAAGTAATATAATACATAATTAATTTTTATATATATTTATTATTAAAGATTAATTTATATGAAAGAAAGGATAAAATAATTATGAAAAGAATATACTTAAAAAGATTTTTAGTAATATCTTTATCAATAGTTGTTATGCTT
>JAUWCR010000154.1 GCA_030609215.1 Actinomycetes bacterium
TAAGCAATAGCGCAGCCAATTACACCTCCGCCAATTATGGTTATTGGGATTTTTTCTGACATCTTACTACCTTTATTAACACTTTAACCGCATTAAAAAATTATTACTGGTACCTATAATTATAGCCTACATTCATGACCAATTTGCAAGTAAATACCAGTAAATTAGCTGTAATTTTACTACTTTTACATGATTATATAATATATATATGATTAACTAAAATGTATAGCAAAGGTAAATGATAAATACCTACTTGGCTAAACCGGCTTCCTGTTTTATAATAATATAATATTTATATTAATACAAAAAAGAAAGGTTTATTAAAATGAAGAGTAAAAAAACAACTAAAATATTATTTACTACAGGATTAATCTTAATTACAGTATTTATTCTCTTAGCCTTATGCCAGTGCAAAACAGCAAATCAATTTACTGCTGAAGATAATGGGAAAAAAATTGACTTAAAAGAAAATGAAAAAATAACAATAAAACTGGAATCAAATCCAACTACAGGTTACCAATGGAATTTATCAGATGATATCAATTTTGAAATAATATCGCTTGTGAGTTCTAAATACACCCAGACTCCAGGAAATGAAGATCTGGTTGGTGCAGGAGGATATGAAACATTTACTTTCAAGGTAATCTCCAGTGATGAAACCTCTATTACATTAACTTATAACAGGCCATGGGAAGATGAAGAGCCTGCTGAAACATTTAAATTAGATATATCAGTTAAATAAGTAATTAATTATATTTTAACCCTTGTAAATATCTATTACCTCATCAAGGAACTTTAATGCATCCTCTCTTGGCCTTTGAAATGAATTTCTACCAATTATAGAACCAAAGGCACCTCCTGCATTTATCTGTTTTATTTCTTCTAAAACTTCCTCCCTGCCTTTAGCAGGACCACCTGAGAAAATAACAATACGTTTCCCATCAAATGCACTCTGGACAACATGTTTAACTCTATCAGCCAAGCTTGCAATTGGAATATTATATTTCTCATATACTTTTCTAGCCTCATCAAGTTCTATATGTTCACTTGGCGGTTTTACTTTAATAAAATGTGCACCAAGCTGAGCTGCGATTTGAGCTGCATATGCAACTACATCAATAGCAGTTTCTCCTTTCTTAGACAAACCTGAGCCTCTAGGATATGACCAAATTACAACAACAAGTCCTTCCATTTTAGCTTCAAGAGCCATTGAGCTTACCTCTTCATACATCTGTTTAAAATATGTACTTCCAGGATAAATAGTAAAACCTATAGCTGAACAACCTAGTCTTACTGCATCTTCTACTGAAGCTGTCATAGCAGGCGCAGGATCTGAACATTTATCAAGTACATCGTGGCTATTAGCTTTTAAGATTAATGGAATCTGACCTGCGTATTCCTTAGCAATTATTTCCATTGAACCTAATGGAGCAGCATGTGCGTTAAGATCAGCATCAATTGCAAGTTTAACATGATAGGCGGGATCATAACCAGGTGGATTTGGAGCAAAGCTTCTTGCTGGACCATGCTCAAATCCCTGGTCTACAGGTAAAATCACCATTTTACCTGAGCCGCCAAGTTTGCCCTGCATTAAAATTCTATACAAATTCCTCAACGTTCCTGGGTTATCACTTCTGTACCAGGATAATATTCTCTTTACTCTTTCATTCATCTTTACCTCCATATATTTTATTTTGTGTTTTTTGGTTTAATAATTACAAATATTAATACTTCACTATTAAAACAAGAAATAGAAAAATTTAAAAGAACTAATTTATTTCTTAATTTACACATTTATACATTTACATATTTGTAATATTATTATATAATCTTACTTGATTTTTTTATCTGATTGACACGATAGGAGATTATCAAATTTTGTGGTTAACTAATAAAACACAAGCAAGGTCAAATTTTAAATATATAAAGGCAATTAAATTATTAATTGCAGCCTTTATAATAATACTGATTTTTGCATATAATCCAGCAGTAGCCTATTCTGACCATAAAGCACCATTTATTTTTCCCCTAGAAGGGCCAATTATAATAAAATTCAGGCAAAGCTACTGGGATGAAGAAAAAGAAACTTCAAGAAAACATACCGGGATTGACATTAAGGGAAACTATGGTCAAAAAATTAAAGCATCAGGAAATGGTACAGTCAGCTATATAGGGATTTCACCGATTGGTGGAAGAACTTTAGTAATTAAACATAATGAAAAAATAAGAACAACTTACTTAAATCTAATGCAAATTTTTGTCCCTTTAGGAGCTTATGTAAAACAGGGAGAATTTATAGCTTCAATTGGTGCCGATGATGACCCTTCAAGCCCTGACATACATTTACATTTTGGAATAATTTATGATGGTAAATATCTTAACCCAGAAGATGTCTTAAATATAGATTACAATAGCATTTCAAAATTCTTATACCTAAAATATTTAGAATCTGATTATAGTATTTATCCTAATAATATTTAGATTTGTTTAGGAAGAATTAAAATAGTCTTCTAAATTATTGATCTCTTCATCAATTTTTTTATCAATATCTTTTCTTTTAACCCCAAATACTATTATATTTAGTGTTAGTTTTATTTTTTCAAATGTTTTTCTAAGGAAACCTTCAACCTTTGGCTTTTCCTTCATATCCAATAAACTGATCTGTAAGTAATCTTCGCCATTTGTAGTTGAAATAAACTTTATATGACCTAATTTACTACAACCATTATCCTTCAGGTAATCTAGTATATTCTTAGAAAATACTTTTATTTTCTTAACAAAATTTTCTTTAGTTATAGGTTTTTTTGAGGTTAGAGTTACTTTCTTAGTAAAAGCAACTGAATTATTTGACATCATATAAGTTTAAAAAAATTATTATAATTTTATTAGACTTTAGATTTAAAATCTTAGCATATTTAAATTTTAAGTCAAATTATTTTTAAAATATTTTAAAACTTACTGTAATAAGAATTGATAAAAAACTTTATTCTACAATTTTCTGTTGCTATTTAATTTTTACGAGCCCTTAGTCTACCATATTAAAAAATTAAATCAAACAGTATTTTGACAGTCGCTATAGGAATTTATGGAAGAAATTATCTTCAGTAAAGAATACAGAGATTGATTATCTTTGTTTGTTATTTTAGAACATATTTATATATTGCTTTACTCAGTCCACAATTATAATTTTCATCAGTTATAATATCTGCTTCATTTAATACTTCAGGATATGAATTTGCTACTGCAATTCTAAGCCCGGCTTCGTTAAACATACTTAAATCATTAGGACTATCTCCGAACACAACTATTTCATCCCTGCTTATACCTAACATCTTGGCTAAATACTTTAAAGCGTTCCCCTTCGTAGCACCTAGATCCAATATATCAAAAAAATACTTACCTGACCTTACAAACTGCAATTTATTTGAAAATCTTTCCCTCAGGTAGCTGTCAAGTGGATCTGTCTCCTTTATGGCTATATACACATCAACAACATTTTTAGAGAAGTAATCAGTTTCAACACTATCAACTTTTATTAATTTTTCACCTATTTTCTCAAGGTGTTTCATATCCTTATGGTATTCACCCATAAAAATCTTCCCATTATCCAAACTTATCAGAGGACTACAACCTTTTTTCTTAATTGTCCTTATTAAATTATAATAATATTTCTGCGGAATTTTTTTTGAACAAATTTTTTTAAGGTTTCTATCTACAATAACTGCTCCATTTAATGTTATTTGAGGTAGCTTTAAATCCAGTAGTTTAATTAGCCAAAGTATAGAATCAATAGACTTCCCAGTAGCCAGCACTATTCCAATGCCTTTAGATTTGCAAGCTAGAACAGCTTCTTTATTCTGAGATGGAAGTTTTGAATCATTATCAAGGAGAGTTCCATCAACATCCGTAACAAGCAGTTTTATATTATTACATACTAATT
>JAUWCR010000152.1 GCA_030609215.1 Actinomycetes bacterium
GGCTTAATATTATCCCCAATATATTTTTTTATTTTTTTGAGGGCATCCCACACATATTCAATATTGTCAAAAAGGCTTTTAAATTGGGTTTGAGAAAGATCAAAAAAATCTTCCGGTCTAAGCATTTTTCCTCCTTACAAAAATTTCTAACAGGGTAAATACACCGCATTATACAAAGTTTATTTACACTTTTCAATTGTACTCTATTA
Source organism: Actinomycetes bacterium (assembly GCA_030609215.1). Lineage (GTDB taxonomy): Bacteria > Actinomycetota > Humimicrobiia > Humimicrobiales > Humimicrobiaceae > JADHVM01. The sequence goes on from JAUWCR010000152.1 coordinate 210, forward strand.
AAATTTATTATCATTTAGCAATATTATCATTTTAAATTTATTCAGTAAAAATGTCACTTATTATAATAAGAGAAAAAATATTTGACAGAGAAGGGGATTTTTATTATAGTATTAGTTACTAACAGTAATTAATAAACTACCTTACACTTTATAATATGAAAAGATCCTTAAAATTTTCAAGAACTGTAAGTTCAGAGCTGCAATACAAGATTAATGTGTCAATAATATTTAATTATCTTCGTGAAAATGGGCCTATTTCAAGGGCAAAGATATCAAGAGGTTTGGGAATTAGCGCCCCTGCAGTATCAAGGGTTGTAGATAAACTTATTAAAGACGGTTATGTTATTGAGACAGAAAAACTGAAAACCGCAGGTGGCAAAAGGCCAACACTTCTTGAGATAAATTCTGGTAGGGGTTATGTACTTGGAATTGATTTAGGGAGGGAAAGAATGAGGGCTGCTCTTGCTAACTTTAATGGGAAAATAGTTGAAAAGCACCTGGGCTTTAAAATTCTTGACAGCAAAGATATGGAAAGTACATTAATCAATGAAATTGGTAAAATTTTTAGCAGCAATAAAGGTAACAGGCAAAAATTAAAAGCATCTGAACTTAAGGTAATGTGTATTGCCATACCAGCAGATGTTGACACAAGTTCAGGCAAAATTATTAGCGCACCTCTTTATGGAAACTGGAGAGATTTAAATTTAAGGGACAGCATCACCGGCAAATTTGATATTCCTGTATTTATAGATAATAACGTTAATTTGGCTGCTCTGGCTGAGAAGAACTATGGAGAAGGAAAGAGTTTTACGGATGTTGTATTTGTTGAAATAAGTAATGGAATTGGTGCTGGAATAATTATTGACAGCCATCTGCTAAGGGGTTCGTGTGGTTCAGCAGGCGAGATTGGATTTACAATAATTAATTCAGAAAATTTAGGTTTTAAAGTTAAGAATAAAGGATTTCTTGAAAAGTTTGCGTCTGTTAGAAGCATTAAGAAAAAAGCAGTTGAAGCTATCAGCAGTGGTAGAAAAACTTCAATTGTAGATATTGTAAAAAATGATATTAGTAAAATAGAACCCTCTGTAGTATGCAGGGCAGCTATTGCAGGGGACATGTTAGCAAATGAGATCATAGAAGAGATGGTTAAATTTTTATCAATTGCAATAATTAATTTAATCTTGATTTTAAATCCTCAAATTATAATCTTGGGCGGTGATATCTGCAATCTTCCAGAAGTAAATAAGTTATTTGTTAAACCAATTACGAATTTAGTTGAAGAGGCGGTTCCTTTTAAAATACCCTATATCAGGCTGTCCTTGCTGGGTGAGGATGCAGGAATAATAGGTGCTTCCATGATGGCAATGGAGGCTTTTTTATTAGGTGAATTTCCTTACAAGATTGAACAGGAGGTATTATCCTAAAAAATGAAACAGCCCTTAGCACAAGAAACAAACAAAATAGATTTTTTTGAGATTAGCGAAGAAGAAATTTTAAATAATATTAAAATAAAGACCTGTTTGGTAGAAAATAATATAGATATTTATAATGATATGGCCAGGGTGATGGCAAATAAGATTAAAGAGGGTAATGAAAAGGAGATTTTAACTTCATTTATATTACCTGTTGGCCCAACAGGCCAATACCAGAGATTTGTCAGAATCTGCAATGCAGAAAAAATAAGCTGCAAAAATTTAATTACTATCAATATGGATGAATATTTAGATGACAGAGATAACTACATCCCAGAAAATCACCTGTTAAGTTTCAGAGGTCTCAAGTAGTATGCTAAACATATTTTGTTGAGAATCTTGTAGGGAATTACTTAATAAATAATTAGAGAAAGGAGCCTTAACCTCCAGGTTTAGTTGAATGTCAAATATAAAAGAGAGGAGTTGATTTGAATTGAAAAATTTGAAAAATTTTGATAAGCAATGGCCGCGTAACTACCCGGTTAGTGACAAAAGTTTTCTTGAAATTTGTAAAGAGTTTTTAGACAAGATTGAAGAGCGTCAAGCTGAAAATTTTGTTAAAGCTGGGAAAATAATGGGCGATAATATGATGGCAGGTGGCTTGATAAAACTAGTTGGTACTGGAGGCCATACATATCTTCCGGTTCTTGATATGAGTCATCGAGCTGGAGGTTTTGTCACAGTTAATCCCACTCTTGATGTAAGTAGCTCTCCTATTAATGGCGGAACCCGTAGCATCCGTCTAGAGCGGGTACAAGGATATTTTCGTGCTTTAATGGATTATTTCCGTGTAAAGAAAGATGATGTTGTTGTTATCTTCAATAATATAGGTGTTAATGCTGGAACAATTGATGCTGCTCTGGAATGTAAGGAACGCGGTGCTACTGTCATTGGAGTTGGCAGCTCAATATGGCAAGAGGATATTCCTGTGGATCATTATACCCGTCACGAATCCAAAAAAAACCTCATGGATATCGTGGATCTTTTTATTGATGATTATAATCCCATTGGTGATACTGTAATCAAGATAGAAGGATTTGACCGTTCTATTTGTCCAATCTCTACAGTTACCGATGGTTATATTGTACGACGTATGGAACAAGAAACTGTAAAGTATATGCTTTCAAAAGGTTCTAAACCGATTATATGGGTTAGTGCAAATTGTGAGGGTGGAGATGATGCTAATGCTGAATACGAGGAAGAGTATTGGTATAAAGTTAAGATGCTTTAGTTAGTATCTCACAAAAGTTAGATGCTTGGAAGATTGCTTGAAAGTTAATTATGGAAAAGCATTAAATGTACAATAAAATTAAGTAATGGGTATAAAAGTGTAGAATATCTTTATTTACACAAATGACAAGCAGGGTTATAGCTAAACAGCGGCAAGCATTGTAGCTCAATGCTCTGTGAAGGTGAGATAGGTAAGTTCTATAGATTTATTATAGAGCTATCTAGGAATGTATCAGGGGTAATTTATTTGTTTTGTAAACTTTATTACTATATTAACACATTAGGGAGGTGATGGATTGAAAAAAGCAAAGATGGGATTTGCTTGGATAAAAGTTTGTGTTGTGACTGCCTTTACCAGGCAAACCCCATAAATAATTTATCAATAATTGTCTAGAAAGTAAACTAAGAAAAGGCAAGGGGGTTAGAAACTGCCCGTCCAAAATTGCCTACACCTGAAGGACAAAAATTACAAAACTGGCTAAAAGAATTTAAAATTCAAGTTGGAGCAATTAATTCTAATAGTATTTTAGTAGGCCATAGTCTATCCCCTGCTTTTATTTTACATTTATTGCAATCGTTAGATCATGCGATATTTGGTACATTCTTAGTTGCCCCTTTCATAAGATTATTAAATTTGCAAGAATTTGATAAAGTGAATATTTCGTTTATTCAAGGACCTTTTGATTGGGAGAAAATTAAGAAGAATATGGGTACCATAAAAATTTATGCATCTGATAATGATCCATACGTTCCATTTGAAGCTGTCAGGGAGATAGCTGATAAATTAGGAGTAGATATCACATTAATTAAGGGAGCAGGACATATTAATGAGTCTTCAGGATATACCAAATTTCCTTTAATTCGTGATGATATTTTATCTCTGGTAAGTTCATAGATTATTTTATCGTACAAAGTAATCAATATTCCAAGATCCTATTTGTTTTTAAAAATATCATTAATCCCGAATTATGGAAGAATAATAGGGGTCTATAATTAAAAAAACATTAGAATAATCTGAAAAATTAGGATAGTCAAATAACTTTCTTTATG
>JAUWCR010000110.1 GCA_030609215.1 Actinomycetes bacterium
AATTAAGGCTGAATATATACCAAATGTTTTTGATTTTAAGATAATTGATAATTTAAATACAAGCAATGATTTAGGTGGCAATAATTTTAGGAAGGCTCTTAAGATTGACAGAGGGGACTATTTATTCTTGCAGCCAACCAGGGTAATTGAGAGAAAAAGAATTGAAAGAAGCATTGAACTGGTAGAGAAATTATCTAAAAGGGTTGATAGGAAAATATATTTACTAATAAGTGGCAAGCCCGAAAAGGATGAAATAGATTATTTTTACTGGATAGTGGATCTAGCGAGACAAAGAGAAGTGAATTTAATTTTAAGTAAAAGTTATAAGCGAGATAATAAAAGCTTTAATTGGATTGATATTTTTAAGTCTTATAATATTTATGATGGTTACATTTCTTGTGATCTGGTAACTCTACCCAGCGATGTTGAAGGTTTTGGAAATCCTGTTATAGAAGCTAGTGCATTTAAGAGACCGCTTTTTATTAATAATTATCCGGTACTTAAAGATATGCTAAAGAAGGGGTTTGATTTTATATTAATAGATGGAAAAGTAAACAGCGATTGTATAGAAAAGGTAATAAAAGTATTTAAAGATAAAAAATATAGAATGAAAATGTTGGAAAATAATTTTAATATAGCTAAAAAGTTTTATTCAATGGATTTCTTGATTGAAAAATTAAAGATGCTTTTAAATATAAACTGAAAAATAATTTAAGGAGGTACTGAGGTTATCAGTTCCTGGTGGATAATTGATAAAAAAGTAAAAAATATAGCTATAATATGATAATGGCGGCTATAAATTCTTAAAAGTGTGATAAAATTTAAAATTAACTAATCAATAGAGACTGATTAATAATTATCTATTTAATCAGAGAGCTGCAAAAGAGGTGGTATCTTTGGATTTAGATGCATGGTATTTAAAGAATACATTTCACTATAAGCAGTTTAATGTAAAAAAATTGATTAATATAAAGAAGAGAAAAAATATTAGGATAAGTTTATGCTTCCCAACATTAAATGAAGCTCAAACTATTAGTAAAATTTTAAAAATAGTAGAAAAGTACTTATATAATCCAGGACTTATAGATGAAGTGGTTGTTATTGATTCCGGGTCAGGTGATGGTACTGCTGAGATAGCTAGATCATTGGGGTTTAAAGTTTATCAGCATAAAGAGATATTACCCAAATATGATTCCTACAGAGGTAAGGGAGATGCATTATGGAAAAGTCTATATGTTTTAAATGGTGATATTGTTGTCTGGTGTGATGCAGATATTAAAAATTTTAAGCCAAGGTTTATTTATGGGTTAATAGGTCCGCTCCTGTTAGAGGATAATATTTCTTTTGTAAAAGCATTTTATCTAAGACCTTTAAAAATTGATAGCTCTTATATGAAAGGTGAAGGTGGAAGGGTAACGGAGATACTGATTAGGCCAATGCTTAATCTTTTTTATCCTGAATTGAGCAAGGTATTACAACCTATTTCGGGAGAATATGCTGGTAGAAGGGAAATACTGGAACAGATTCCTTTTTATACTGGATATGGGGTTGAGATTGGCATGCTGATTGATATTTATGAGAAATTTGGATTGGATACGATTGCTCAGGTGAATGTTATTAGAAGGATTCATAGAAATCAGCCGCTTTCGGCTTTATCTAAAATGTCGTTTGGCATAATGCAGGCAATTTTTCAGAAATTAAAATATTACAGGAAAATATCTATAAGTGAAGATATAAATAAAATCTATAACCAGATTAGTCGTGTTGGTTATGAATATGTAATTACACCAATAAAACTGGTTGAGAAAAATCGGCCTCCAATTTCTGATATAGAAGAATACAAATTAAAAATGAATCATTAATTGATATAGAAAGTGAGTAAATGAGGAAATACAGAAGATTTTATGATTATAAGGAATATATAAAAAAGAATTTAAAAGAATTAAAAGTAATATATACAGATCTGGATGGAACATTGCTGAACGATAAAGGCTGTTTGGTAAAGGACTGGCGCGGTGATTATTATCTTGGGGTTATTAAGCAATTAGAGAAAATTTCTAAAAAAAACTGGGATATTGTTCTGGTTTCAGGAAGGAATAAGGTGCAGTTAAAGTATAATGCGCAATTTATTGGAGTTAAAAATTATATTGCAGAACTTGGAAGTGAATTGGTCTACGATCTTGGCAAGAAGGTTTTTGTAACATTTGATAATAAAAAACATCACTATGATTTAACTTATAAAAGTAAAGATTTATTAGATATAATAAAATTATTTAAAGAAAAATTTCCTGGGAAGATAGATAGTAATATGAAATGGAGTATAAATAGATCTTATAATGCCTTATTTTTTGGAGAGATCGATCTGGATTTAGCAAATAAAATACTTGAAGATAATGGTTACAGCGGGTTAATTCTTGTTGATAATGGATTTTCATCACTGATGGATCTGGATATAAATGTTAAAAAATTACATATATATAATTTACTGCCTTGCGGAGTGAATAAATCCAATGGGGTAAAATTAGATAAAAAAATCAGAAGTTTTGAGAGAAAAAATTGCATAGCATTAGGCGATTCAGTTGAAGATCTAAAGATTGCAAAGGAAGTTCAGTTTTTTTTCCTTATGAGAGATGCAATAGAACACAACAGAGATATTTTAAATGTATTGAGTGAGCTTGATAATGTTTATGTCACAGAAGGTTATATGAATAGAGGATGGGTTGAGGTTATGGAGTTTCTTGTGGAGTAGTAAAAATAAGTTGACTGTAGTAATTTAAAATTAACAACCAGGGATTGGTTGATAATTAGAAAGGCCTAAATGTCAGAAATAATAGAACAGCCGCTTGAAGATTTTGTAGAGGAAGAAATAAATAAAATTAAAGAAGTGGATATAGTTGTAGGAATTCCAAGTTATAATAATGCTTATACTATTGCAAAAGTGATTGAGAGTTTTGGGGAAGGGTTAGAAAAATATTACCCTGGTTTTAGGTGTCTTATTGTTAATTCTGATGGCAATTCTAAGGATGGAACTGCAGAGATAGTAAGAAAGATTAAAGTTCCCAAAGGTATAAAAAAAATAGTTACTTGCTACAGAGGACCTTCAGGAAAGGGAAGCTCCTTTAGGACAATTTTTGAAATAGCAAGAAGATTAGATACTAAAGTTTGCGTGGTTTCCGATGCTGATACAAGAAGTATAAATCCCCATTGGTGTTATGCACTTGTAAACCCTGTCCTTTGTTTAGGTTATGGTTATGTAACTCCTTATTATACCAGGGACAAGCATGATGCTACTATTACAAATGCTCTTGTTTATCCGACAACCCGAGCTTTATATGGACTTAGGGTGCGCCAGCCAATTGGCGGAGATTTTTCATTTTCAAATGGAGTTTTGCAAATTTTAACCCGAAAAAAATATTGGGAAAGATATTCGTATTTATCTAAATTTGGTATAGATATCTGGATGACCACAACTGCAATGAATGAAGGATTTAGGATATGCCAGACTGCTTTAGGGGCTAAAGTCCATGATGTAAAAGATCCAGGAAAAGATCTGTCTTCTATGTTTATTCAGGTAGTAGGTACAATGTTTGATCTTATTGGTTGTTACGAATATAGATGGAAAAATGTTATTGGCAGCAATCAAGGGTATATATTTGGTGAATTTAAGTTTGTTGAAGTTGAAAAAATAAAGGTTAATTTTAAAAAGTTATTAAAAAAATTTTATTTGGGCCTGGGCAGGTATAGTAGAGTATGGGAATGTATACTTGACAGGGATACTTTTATAGAATTTAAGTCAAGGCTTGGTTCCTCCAGAAGTAAAAAAATTATTATTCCAATCGGACTCTGGGCAAAGATTGTATATGATTATGCTTGTGCTTATAATTTCGTAAAAGATGGTGAGAAAGAGTTAGTTCTAGAATCAATGCTTCCTCTGTATTTTCTTAGAACAGCATCATTTATAAGGGAAGCTGCATTATTTGATGATGAAATTGCAGATGCTGTGGTTGAAGGTAATGCAGGAGTGTTTGAAAGAATGAAGGAATATTTGATAAGCAGGTGGGATTATTACAGGGAAAGTGGCAAGGCAATAAGTATAAAAAATAAGATTTTATAGCTTGCCCTAAAATAATTTGTTCTGGAGACAATATTTCTGGGTTTAATATCATATATATTATACGCTTTTTATAAATATACCTTTTAACATATGTCTTAAATAGTTTATAATAAAGATATTAAAATAGGAGATTTTTATAAAATTTATTAATAATTGGTAAAGGATAAGTAGAATAATGGCTGAATATAAAGACGAAAATAATAAAATGGAAAACAGAAATTATAGAAGTGATGCACATACAGAAAGAAGTGTTGGCGGTGTATTTCTGGTAGCTTTAATTTCTATGATTTCAGGTTTTTTCTTGGGATTACTTTTTGCTCCTCAGACAGGCGGGAAATTTAGGAAAAATTTAATTGCCAAGATTGGAGATTTAATTGATAGAGGAAAATTTACACTGGTTGAAGCAAAAGTGATTGGTGAGGAATTTATTGAAAAAAGTAAGGAAAAAGTTGAAGAAGTTTCCTCTAAGATTAAGAAGAAAAAAGAAACAAAAAAATAGTAAGCAGTAAAAGGGTAGTATTGTAGAATATTGAAGTCTCTGTTTTTAGTTTTTAATTATAATATGGTGTAAATAATACACTGCAGGCAGTCTTCATCCTTTAAATTTTTCCTGGCAAAATTCACGGTATATTGCTATCGGTTTTTGTGCTGGTTTCTGTTGACATAGGTATTTTACTATAGTAAACTTTGTGTTTGCTAATTTAATGACAAGTTGTTTTTTGATATAAATATATTGAGAAGTGTTGTTTAAATTGTAGCATGTAGCCTGAATATATAGTCGGGTAGGAGGGCCGTTAGCTCAGTTGGTAGAGCACCGGACTTTTAATCCGGGTGTCGAAGGTTCGAATCCTTCACGGCTCACCAATTATATGAGGCCTGTTCGTCTAGTGGTTAGGACAGTAGGTTTTCAACCTACCAACAGGAGTTCGATTCTCCTACAGGCTACCAGAAATGGGCGTTTAGCTCAGTTGGGAGAGCACCTGCCTTACAAGCAGGGGGTCGCAGGTTCAAGCCCTGCAACGCCCACCATTAAATTTTTTAAAAGCGGAGCTGTCGTCTAGTGGTTTAGGACACATGCCTGTCACGCATGAGATCGCGGGTTCGAATCCCGTCAGCTCCGCCAGTTAATATCAAGTAGCTGTATTTGATAATATGATTTGTGATACTGGCAAGTTTATATT
>JAUWCR010000016.1 GCA_030609215.1 Actinomycetes bacterium
TTACTGATGAATATTGGTATTACAAAAGAACCGTTAGAATTTCTTTTATATAATCAGGTATCTGTAGTTATAGCTTTAACCTATATTGCTATTCCATTTGTATTTATACCACTGTATACATCACTTGAAAAAATACCAAACAACTTAATTGATGCAGCAAGGGACTTAGGTGCAAACGAATTTAATACTTTTATAAGTGTAATACTTCCTCTTTCTGCTCCAGGGCTGTTTACTGGCTTTATGTTATCATTTATTGTTGCATTGGGTGACTATATTATACCGCAGCAGTTGGGGGGAACAGGCGGAATAATGTTTGGTAATATTATATGGTCGCAATTTGGTACTGCATCCAACTGGCCCCAGGGTTCAGCTCTTGGTTTCATACTTTTCTTTATAGCAGCAGTAGTATTAGCTATCACACAGAAATTTGGTTCAAGAGAGGGAATATTAGCCGAGTAATTGAAAAAATATTTAAAAAAAGAAGAAAATGAAGGAAAAAAATAATAAAGTTTTAACCAGAGCTGGCAGCAGAGATTTAAAAGAAAAGAAAAGATTTAAAGTCTCCTTTCTTGGAGTTTATTCGATTATAGTATATCTATTTTTATATATACCACTTTGTGTTGTGGTAATGTTTTCTTTTAGTTCAACAAAATCAACAGTTGCTTTTAGTAGTTTTACCCTACAGTGGTATGCTCAGTTATTTAAAGATACAGGTTTAATGCAGGCGTTATTACATTCATTGCAGGTTAGTCTTACTGCGGTATTTATTGCTATTGTTATCGGAACATCAGGAGCTTTTTTTATTGTAAGAGGGAAATTCCCTGGTAAAAGATTATTTATGACACTATCTCAGCTACCACTTATTTTACCTGGTATTATTGTTGGTATAGCACTTTTAATATTTTTTATAAATTTGAAGGTGTCACTATCAATGTTCACGATTCTTATTGGACATGTTGCTTTTACAACTCCAGTCATAATGTTTCAAGTAGCAAGTAGATTACAGAGGCTGGGCACGACATATGAGGATGCTGCTAAGGATTTGGGAGCAAATCCATTTAAAGCTTTCTTTCTAATTACTCTTCCAATGATAAAGACAGCTATAATTGGCGGAAGTCTCTTAGCGTTTGCTATATCTTTTGATGAGATAATTATAACTTATTTCTTAACAGGTACTTGGTCAACTCTTCCAGTTTACATATATGGCATGATGCGTTTTGGTCTATCTCCACAAGTTTATGCTATTTCAACAGTTATATTGGTTCTATCGTTTGTTGTTATATTTTTTATGGCTAAATTTACTGGAACAAGGGCAGAGGAAGTAAAAAAGTAAGTATAATCTATTGAATCTTTTATAAAGTAAGAAAATATAAAATTATAGTTACGAAGGAGGTGATATAAAAATTACAGTATATCTGTTATTAAGTAAGGAGGTGATGAAAATAGAGCAAAAAGATAAAAAAGTGAGATTTGTTTAGATATATTTAATGGCTATTATCATACACTATCCTAAATAAATCTCAAAGGCAATTTTATTAGAAACTGCCTGAAAAGTAAATTAAAAGGAAGGAGAAACAAAAAATGAAAAGATCATTATTATTAGTACTGGTGTTGGCGATTAGCATATCAATTGTATTATCTTTTTCATTTGCTGGCTGTAAGACAGCTGCTGTGGAGGAAGCTCCAGCTGAAGAAGTAAGTGAGGAGGTAGGCGGAACTCTAAGTATTTTGTGTTTTCAAGGATATGCAGAGGAAGATTGGGTAAAGCCATTTGAAGAAAAATACAACTGCAAGGTTGAGATAACATACGCAGGAACAGTAGAGGAGCATTTTACAAAGACAAAAGCAGCGCCTGATCAATATAATATAATTTCTAATGACTCTGGTAGAGTTCAGATGTATTATGACGCAGGACTAATACAGGCAATAGATGTATCTAAGCTTGAGAATTATAGTAAAGTTGGTGAATATTTTAGAAAACATCCTTATGCAGAAATGGAAGAGGGTAAAAAATTCCATGTTCCTATTACCTGGGGAGACCAGGATTTTATTGTGAATACTGCTGCCGTAGGTGATGAATTAGAAGCTTATCTAACGGATGTAGGAGATGGAAAGCAGACATTATCATATGAAGTAATGAAAGCTCCTGAGTTTGAAGGTTTAGTTACGATGTTTGATGAGGCTACGAATGTAACAAATATGTCTGCAATAGCTGCTGGCTGTACACCGCCTTTTACTCTTGATGAAGATGGATATACTGCAATGATTGAGGAATTAACAGCCTGGGCAGAAAGTTGCAGGACATTTACTGCTGGATTTGACTCAGAGAAATCAATTCTTACAGGTGAAGATGCTTATGTTTCTATAACTGGTAATAATGGACCACAGGCCCTAGCTTTAGTTGAAGAAGGAGTAGGCGATAAGTTCACGCACTTTTTACCAACAGAAGGTACGATTTCATGGATTGATGGCTGGGTAATAACTAAACCAACTGAAGGTGCCTCACTGGATTTAGCTCTAAAATATATTGACTATATGATTGGTGATGAAGGACAGGCTAAACTTGCAGAGTTGGTTGGTTTTGGAATTGTTAATGCTGGTGGTAGTGGTGGATACACTGACGTGCTTAAGGAAAGATTATGGTGGTATTCTGGATCTATAGATGATTTACCGGTTCCTCTCTATGTAATGGTAACAGAAGAAGATCCTGAAAGAAGAGTAGATACTTGGAATGAGATAAAAGCAGGTCTTGGATTCTAGTTAGATTTAAGTTAGAAAGTATGTACTGTTATTGAAAATTTCTACCCCCGTTTTCTTAAATGGGGGTAGAAATATCATAGAAAGTCATGAAGAGTAATATAATAGATAATAAAGAGAACTATCCTAAAATAGGTTTTTGTGTAATACAGCATCCTCTAGAGGTGGGAGCAGAAAAATCAGCTCAAATATTAGAAGAAATCATAAAGGAATTTTCTAATTATAATGTTGATATTATCTCATTTAATGAAATTGTAGATAGTGATGAGAGAGCAGCAAATGCAGGTAATTATTTTTATGAAAATAAAGTAGATATTATTCTTGCTGTAGAATCTACCTGGAGTAATGATTATCATATAGTGGATATTTTAGAATATATTGATGTTCCTGTTGCACTTTGGGCTGTTCCAGGTATGGGAAATGGCTCACTTTGCGGCATACATCAACTGGGAGTAGTGCTTTATGAACTTGGTAGGAAATATGAAATCTTTTATGGGGATATTGGTGATAAAAAAATTCATAGCAAAATTTTATCTTACAGTAAAGCTGTATCTCTGAAAAAGTACTTGAGGAAAAAGAAGATAGGGCTTATTGGATATAGGATTCCTGGTATGACTGAAGTTACATTTGATGAACTGGAGCTTAAAAGAAAGTTTGGTCCAAGAATTATTCATTTTGGTATAAATTATATCCAGAAAATGGTAAATAAGGTGGACGAGGCTGAAGTAAAGAAAGTTTGGGGTATCATGAAGAATAGCGGAGTAAAAATAGAGGTTAGCGATGTAGAGGGTATAGTCTCATGTAAAAATTATTTGGTGCTGGATAAGATTGCAAAAGAGAATAAAATTTCAGGATTTGCAGTAGAATGCTACCCTGATCTGATGGGTCAGATCTGTTTAGCTGCTTCTCTTCTTGCAAGAGATGGTATAGTTGTATCCTGCGAAGGTGATGTGAACTCAGCTCTTGCCATGATGATGCTTAGTTATTTCACAGGGGAACCTGTACATAATACAGATTTACTTAATCCTGATACAAAAAATTCAGCAGTATTTTCACACTGTGGATCAGGAGATTTTTCGATTGCTAAAGACAAGAACGACGTAAGACTTTGTCCGGTTAGACTTCAAAATTGTGGAGTATGTGTTGTCTTTTTACCTAAATTAGGTGATATAACACTTGTAAATATTGTAGGCAGGAAGGATACTTATAGAATTTCTGCAATAGAAGCATATTCCCAGGAAACTAAAATGGTGTTTCCAGGAAATCCAGTAAGTGCAAGATTTGATATTTCAGTAGAAAAATTTTTAGGTGTTATTGCTAAGAATGCAATTGGACATCATTGGATGATTGGATATGGAAAAGTTCTGGATGAAATAAAATATTTTAGCGATATTGTTGGGGTAAAGTTTATAGATTTCTCATAAGTGATTTAAAAATATAAATTGTATAAAATTTCTAAATAGTTTTATTTATATAGAAATAGGTTTTTTAAAATTAAATTGAAATCTAGAAGTTATATGCCATATATTAGGGGGAAGTGAGAGTAAAATGAGACTTTCAAGATCTGAAGTTCTTTCAAGCAATGAAATAGAAAAAATAGATTCTGCCTCGAAAGAAATTTTGGAAGAAACAGGTGTTAAAGTATTAAGTGAAAAGGTGCTTGATATATATAAAAAAGGAGGAGCAAAGGTAGATTATGAAAATAAAATAGTAAAAATCCCTGAGAAGATTGTGGATGAATGTATAGAATCAGCCCCCTCGGAATATAAATTATATGGAAGGGATGGGGATAATTTTTTAAATTTTGGTAAAAATTTAGGATATAGTGCCAGCGGTCATAATGCTATTTATATTTTAGATACAAAAACTATGGAGAGAAGGCCTTCTACCAAAGAAGAAGTTGGAAATTTTGCTAAGATTTCTGATGCGCTGTCTAACATACATATAGTAGGAGTTCAGGCTATGCCACAGGATGTATTTTCCAAATCATCAATACTTCATGCTGTAGATGTTGTTTTAAATAACACTTCTAAACATATATTTTTTTCTCCTGAAAATGTTAATGAGGCAAAAGTTTTGATTAAGATGTTAAAAGTAATAAGCGGAGAAGAAGATTTAGCAAAATCACCAGTTGCTACTTGCCAGCTTTCACCTATTAGTCCTCTTACATGGTCTGAAGGAACTGCAGAGGCTGTAGTGGAGATAGCAAAGTCAGGAATACCTCTTTGTATTCTTCCTCAGCCGTATTGCGGAGTAACCTCACCTATAACACTTGCAGGGACACTAACTTCTAATAATGTTGAAGAGATTTCTGCTTTAGTTTTGGCGCAAATTGTTAATGAAGGAAGCCCCTTTATGTATGGTGAGGCATGGACAACTTTTGAAATGAATAAAGGAACTGTTTTAATTGGTACACCAGAAAGAAATTTACTCTCAGTAGCAGGAGCACAAATTGCTAGATACTACAGTTTGCCATCACACTGTATAGCTTTTGATACTGATGCCAATATTTATGACGAACAGAATGGATTTGAGAAGATTTTTACCGTAATAGCAACTCTTCAATCAGGTATAAACTTAATAGTAAATGCAGGAATGTTTTCTACTGGTATGACTGTTAGTTACGAACAGCTTATAGTAGATCATGAAATTGCAACCTTTGTTTACCGGTATTTAGAAGGAATAACTGTAAATAGAGATACAATAGCAAAAGAAGTTATAGAAAAAGTTGGGCAACATAAAGATTATATGATGCAGCCCCACACATTAAAATACATTCATTCAGGTGAGCACGCTTCTTACAAAGTATCAAATAGGGATGTTTATGATATATGGAAGAGTAGCGGTAAACCTTCTATTATTGATAATGCAAGAAAGGTTGCTGAAGAAATAATTAAGGAATATGAACCAAAACCTCTATCCAAGGATAAAAAAGATAAATTAAAAGATATTATTGCAAGTTATGAATCTGGCTTTGGAAAATAGTTTGTTTGTTTTTTTATTTTTAATTAGAGTAAAGACACCAGAAGGAATGTATAACTATAGCAACAGTAATAAATATTAAAGCGAGTAATAGTAAAATATTATATTAGGAGTAAACATATGTATTTAAATGAGAACCTAAAACCTAAAATTGGACTTATAACTCTTACTGACACTCCAAGAGCTCTGGCACTAGTTGATGAAAGAGAGAAGGTTATTACTAAAAAACATAATAATTTTAAGAAGTATCTAAAGGAAAATGAAATAGAAGTAATAGATGCTTCTGATTATATTAAAAGGGAAAAAGGATGGGTAAGTTTTTATAATTCTGAAGATATAGATAAAGCAGTAGATATATTCTTACAAAATCATATTGAGGCAATAGTCATTGGATGCTGGCACTGGGCAGAGCCTATGCTTGTAGTAGAACTTGCACGCTCACTAGGAAAACCAATTTTACTGTATGCGGAAGATGATCCTGCCTGGGCTGCAACATGCCTGCTTTCTGCAGCAGGTGCATCACTCTGGGAGACTTCTCCCAATAGAGCTGCACAGGTGCATGAAAGAATATATGGAGATAAGGAAGCAGCTTTGAGCTGGATAAAAGGGGTTTGTGCTTTAGAAAAAATGAAGAAAGGGACAATTGTTCTCTGGGGCGGTTCATACGCTTTAAGGATGGAATATCTTCAGGATGATTTCCCAAAGCTAAAATCCTTTTTAATTGGAGATATAATTATAGAAGATCAGTACATCCTAATAAGGAATGCAGAAAAAATCTCTGAAGATAGGATAGATAAATTTATAGATTGGCTAAAGATAGGCGGTACTAAATTAAATTTTGATAATAAGGTTTTTACTCCTGATGTACTAAAAAAACAGGCAGCACTATATCTTAGTGCAAAAGATAGGATTAATGAAATAGGAAAAAATATAATTGGTACCTCTGTAAAATGCTTTGATGAACTTTCAGATATTTATGGAGTAGATCCATGTTTTTTACCTGCATTTATACCATACACCGAGGATAGTGAGGGTGAAAAAATATCCATATCCACAGTATGTGAGGGTGATATAAAAGGACTTCTATCTTCTATTATACTTTCAAATGTTTCTGGTGGAATACCAGCCCTTTTTGGCGATGTAACATATGTTGGAAAAGATTATTTTATAATCTCAAATTGCGGAGGTTCTTCTGTTTATTATTCATGTAAGTCCTGTTCTGCCTGTAATATGTTAAAAAGTATTACAATTGAAAAAAATTGCGAAGGTGTAACTGGCGGAGCTGTTGGATACAAATGTCCTCCAGGTAAAATGACGGTAATGAGACTAACCAGGTCTAAGGGAAAGTATTTTATACATTTGGGTTTAGCAAATGCTATAGAAATCACAAAAGAAATTGAATCTAAATTTCATTATGGTAATACCTGGCCTCATGCAGCACTAAATATGGGAGTAGATCAGCAGCTTCTAGTTAAAGCACTTGGTGCAAATCACTTGATTGCTGTTCCTGGTGATTATATAAGAGAAATTTACCATTTAAGTACTCTGGCAGGTATTGAAGTATTCAGGATAGATTCAAATGAGGGGATTGAGAAATGGTTAAATAGAGTCCATTATCTAAATTAATATAAAATTAAAATGATTATAATAATAATGAAAGAGGGATAAATATATCATGCCACTTGTAAATCTAAAACCATTTTTAGAAGATGCTAAGAAAAATAAGTACTGCCTTGGGTGTTTTAATGCTTTTAATATAGAGACACTTGAAGGAATAATTGAAGCTGCTGTAAATTTAAAAACTCCAGTTGTCTGTGCAGTGTATGAACCTCAACTTAAGTATAGCGATTTGGAGACTTTTTCAAATCTCGTAAAAGATATCTCAAATAAAGTAAATGTACCTGTAATTCTTCATTTAGATCATGCAGAGGAGATATCATTAATAATAAATGCAATAAAATGTGGATTTACTTCACTTATGTTTGATGGACCACCATCTATAAGTTTTGAGGAAAAAATTAGACAAACCAAGAAAGTAGTTGAGATAGTCCATAGTGTTGGTTTAACTTTAGAATCTGAACTTGGATATATTACAAGAGTAGGTGAAGATGAGAAAGCTGCAAAAGAGAACATAGCAGATCCTAACCGGGCAGAAGAATTTGTTGAAAAAACAGGCGTAGATATTTTAGCTCCTGCTATAGGGTCAATACATGGTCTTGGTGAGCGAAAGGCTACCATAGATTTGGAACTGCTAAAAGAAATTAAGTCTAAAACTGACTGCTACCTTTCTCTACACGGAGGCTCAGGCGTAGACGATAGCATAATAAGAGAGTCTATTGATATAGGAATAAACAAGGCATCTGTTTATACAAGAATATCAAATCTTGCAATAGAGAAAATGAAGGCGATACTTGGGAAGGATTCGCCGGACCTGTCATTAATAATGAACGAGGCAAGAGAGGGTTTTAGAGAGATGGTCGAAAATAGGCTGAATGTCTTTAGAAGTAAGAATATATGTTCATTTGAAACTAATGTTTGCAATATTTCTACATCTCCTAAATACAGTACTAACAGGGAAGGTGGAAAGATAAATAGGGATTTAGATACTAGAGATGATAATAGCTATGAAGAACTTGTTAAAAAGCTAACATCTGCAGTGATTAAGAATATTAAGAATAAGTAGTTATAATAATTTGGGTGAAAAAATATTATGTTTGTTCCAATAAAAATTATGTATGATTATGCTAGAGATAATAATTTCTGTGTTTCAAGATTTCTGGTAACTAATTTAGAGAGTGTGGAAGCAGCAGCCAGAGCTGCTGAAGCTACTAACTCACCCGTACTATTTGATGTATATCTTCCAATGATGGAAGACTCTTGCCTTGGTTGTCTTGAAGATATAGCAAAAAGATTTATCAATACCTCAAGTATTCCTGCAGGATTATGGTGTGATCATATAGAATCTGTGGATGAATGTATTAAAGCAATAGATAGGGGATATGATGGAGTCATGATAGATCTTTCAAGGATTTCCTTTGAAGAGAATGTGAAGGGCTCTAAAATAGTAGTTGATTATGCTCACAAGAAAGGAGTATTTGTTGAAGGTGAGGTAGGTGTAATAACAAAAGCTTCAGAAGATGCTAGCTCGGAAAGTGGTAGAGTAGTGGAAACTGACCCCAGAGAAGCAGAGGAGTATGTAAAAAGAACAGGTGTAGATGCTCTAGCTTTATCTATTGGGGTACAATCAG
Organism: Actinomycetes bacterium; assembly: GCA_030609215.1. Lineage (GTDB taxonomy): Bacteria > Actinomycetota > Humimicrobiia > Humimicrobiales > Humimicrobiaceae > JADHVM01. The sequence goes on from JAUWCR010000016.1 coordinate 8,988, forward strand.
GTTTTTATAAGGGGGAGCCAGATATAAACTATAAATTGATAAAGGAGCTAAGCAAGTTAGATGTTCATTTATGTCTTCATGGTGCATCAGGATTGTCAAAGGAAATAGTAAGAAAATGTATTGATAACGGGATGCACAGTACAGGTTATGGAACGGATCCATTATTTGTATTCTTTAAAACCATAGATGAGATAAGGAGAAAAGAAGGCGAAAAATTTTTAGATACTTCAAAAATACTTATTCCAGCAAGAGATTCGCAACAAAAGGAAATTGAGGAAAAGATTAGTTATATTAAATCTAATAATAGAGGAAGAGAAATAATAAACATATATAAAAGCACTGTGGATTACAAAGGTTATAAAAGTGATGTTTCGTGTACCAATACAACTTCCAGTATAAATAATGCCAAGTGTAATATAAATAATAAGAACAATGATTTAGATAAGGTGGTAAAAGCTGTAACTAATGAGGTTCTTAGGCAATTAGGTTATAAAAAATGAGTTACATGGGTCTGGACATAGGAATAACAGGAACGAAAGCTGTTGTATTTTCAATTGATGGAAAAATACTGGCGAAATCTTACTGTGATTATGGAGATGGATATAAGAGAAATTTAAGGCTAAAAGGAGAGCAGGATCCCACACATATTCTAGATGGAGTTAAAAAAGTTTTAAGTGAATGTAACACTTCAAATCTAAAGGATAAACCAAAAACAATAGCAGTTTCTGTATCAGGAGATGATCTGTTTCCTGCAGACAGAAACGGAAACCCGCTTTTTAATGTTATAGCAGGATTTGATAGTAGAGGATTTGAATATAGGGAATTTATTGCTGAGAAAATGGGTGGGGTTGAGAATTTATTTAATATTTCAGGCCAGAGGGTGGATACAGATATAGCTGCGCTTATAAGAATATTATGGATGAAAAATAATATACCAGATGTATTTAAAAAAACATGGAAATTCTTATGCTGGGAGTCTTATATAAACCATTATCTTACAGGAAATGCAGTAACTGATTATTCAAATGCAGCAAGGTATCTGACATTTGATATTAATGATAACTGCTGGTCAGAGAAAATACTTACCACATTTGATATTCCACCAGATACTATGCCAGACGTCGTACTTTCTGGTACTACAATAGGAAAGATAAAAAAGGATGTGGCACAGGAACTAAATTTACCAAAAGATCTGGCAGTAGTTGCAGGTGGATTAGACCAGGCTACTGCTGCACTTGGTGCAGGAATAGTAAGTGAAGGTATATTTTCTTTAGGTTTAGGAACAGTTTTATGCTCTCACTGGTTGGTTAAAGATTTGAAGAAAATAAATACAATTGATTATGTATACTGTAATTATCTTATAAAAGATAGTTTTTTTGGACTGCTTGTAAATCTTAATGGCTGTAGTGTTGTAAACTGGTTTCTTGATAGTATTGCTGATAAGGAAAAAGATACTTATGAGGGTAATATATATGACTATTTTAATTCAAGTATTGAATCAAACCCATCAAAGCTTTTTTTCATGCCTCATTTTATAGGTGGACCAAATCCATATAATGACCCAAAATCTAAAGGGGTGATACTGGGATTAAATCTTAAAACAGAGAAAAAAGAAATTTTAAAAAGCATATATGAGGGACTAGCTTTTGATCTTAAGCTAAATTTTGATAACCTTCTTAAAAAAACAGGCTTTAGGATAAATGAGATAAGAGCTGTAGGCGGAGGATCAAGATCTAGAGTCTGGATTAAAATTTTAGCAAATATATTAAATATTAAATTTTCATTGCTAGAAATAGATGAAGGTGGTTGCTTAGCATGCGCTATGCTTGGAGCAGTTGCAGTAGGAGATTTTAAGGATACTTACGAAGCTGCGGGTAATTTTATAAAAATTAAAGAAAGTATTAATCCAGAAAGTAAAAAGGTGGAGTTATTTAGAGAAAAGTTTGATTATTATAAAGGAATATATTCTAAAGTAAAAGAGTTCAATGATTATTTAAAATAAATTTTTTATTATACTAAAAAGGAAATAAAATGACTGAAACTGGAAAGACAATAAGGTTAAAGCGAATATTTGATGAAAATGGAAAAGCAGTTATTTTTGCTGCGGTCCACAATATGACTTCTATAGATCCCTTCCAGGGGCAGATTAATGTTGAAAAGAGTATTGAAGAATCTGTAGCTGGAGGCGCAACTGCTCAGGTTATA